>JAEWNM010000377.1 GCA_023392755.1 Bacillota bacterium | reverse complement strand
CTCCTCCCCCTCTTCTCCTCGCCCACTTATATGCAAAAACCTACGCTTGTTAAGTGTAGGTTCTTTGATGGTCTGAATGCCCGAAGCCCCCGCGCCATGGCGCGGGGGCTTCGGGCATTATACCGGCATTACAGAAGGCGCTAATGATACGCTACAGCGCCGATACCGGCACCGCGGCCAGTATGGCGCTGCGGATATGCGTCGCCTCCTGCAGCGTACACCCTACGTACAGCTCGCCGTTTGCCTCATAGGCGCATGGGTAAAACCAAATCTCTCCCCGCCCGATCTGCTCCTCATTTTCTCGAAACAGCCGGTACACCTTGTTGAACCGCCCGCTTACGTCCGCCACGGCCAATACCAAAAGCGTACGCACAAAATACCCGCGCTCGGCGTTATAGATCAAATACTTCCGCCCGTCGGACAGCCTTCCGGCAAATATTTTGGAGTTTCCGATGTGCATTGGGTTGACGCAGGGAGCATTCCAGTTGTTGCCGCAGTCTTCGCTTGTAAATACCAGGCTCGGCCCCTCGTCGTTGCGCACATAGGCGGTGATCCCTGCGCCGTCGGCGTGAAGCGAAATTTCCGGGCAGCGGATCCGCGCCGCGCCGGGCTTAAGCGGATCGTACAGGAAGCTGATATGCCACGACTTGTGAATCTCCGCCCCCTGGCTTATGAGCACAACGGGGAAGGCGGGTGTCTCCTCCTTCATGGGGATCCAAGCCCCCATGGCGTAATTGCCGTTATCCATACGCACTGGAGGCGCGTTGGTGATAAATCCTTCCGATATGTGTGAAACCTTTTCCCAGGTGCATGCCACGGCGTCCCGCATCACGTACAGGTCCAGCCCGGTGGTCATGTTCTTGCCGGACATTTCGGTAATGAACGCATACAGCTTCCCATCACAGGGGAAAAACGTGACGGGCACGTAGTGCTCATTCTCGGCCTGCAAGCTTCCGGCGATGGTAAAGGGCTCCGACCAGGTTGCGCCGCCATCGGCGGAGCGACGCCCGCGGATGAGGGATGTGCCGCAGATTTCGGCGTCTGTGGAGTTGTACCACGCCACATACAGTGCGCCTTCAAACCAGGTGACGGCCAGATCGTGCAGGAAAGGCAGGATATCGGCGCGCCCGTCGTGGGCTATCATACGCCGTATGCCCTCGGGCTCCCGCATGTCCGTTTCATTGGGATAGGGCGTAGCCGCATCCCAGACAAAGGACGCGTTCGCAAATTGCGGCATCAGCGGACCTCCTTTTCCACAAGCTTTGTGTAAAAGCTCGGCACAGGCGCGCCGCCGCCAACGGCCTCCCAAATGGCGTTATATGCGCCATGGGCGTTTTCCATCCATTGAGAAGTTATCTCCTTTGCGCGGTCCACATTGTCAACGATCACGCTGATCTTCAAAAGCACCTTGTCACCGTCCCGGATGGATAGAAAAACCGGCACGACGGCATTCGCCTGCTCGGTATACTGCGCCATGTAATCCTTCTCCCGGTCGAACAGGCGCCGGAATTCAGCCGCATGGGCCGCCATCGGCTCCCGCTGCGCAATAGCGGCGCCCTGAAGCCGCCCGACCCCCGCTTCGGTAAGCACGTACAATATGCCCTGCAGCGACACGGTTTGCGAAAGCAGCTTTTTTTCCACCAATCCGGCAAGCGTCTCCGCCCGGTCAAACGATGCTATTCCCGCGCCTTGAAGGTACCGCCCCAATTGCGCGGCGGTCATAGGCCCCATCAGTTCAAACGCGCACAGGCAAAGATTTTCATGCATAATCAAATTTCCTTTCATTGCATATCCAAAAGGTCCGCTATGAGCCACATGAGCCGCGCCGTCGTCTGCCCCCAAATCTCCTTGTATGTAGGCGCGGTCTGCATGGGGTAAAACGGCTCGTCCAGGTTTTCAAACGTCTCGAATCCAACCGGCACGGCGCCTACAAGCTGCGGGGAAAACGCCACATACAGCGGCGCGTAATCGTAACCCTCCCCATAGCAGCTGCTGGCGGCATAGGGGTTAAGGCCCAGAACCCATTCAGCCTGGCGCGCGGCAATGTCCGCAAGGCACCCGTCGCCCAGCGCCTTGTATACGAAGGCGGCGGCCTTGGCCTTGCTCATCAGCGTCGCGTGAAAGCCCCGGAACTGATAAGCCACCGGGAAGCGCCGCAAATAAAAGCGTTCATTGAGCGGGATTCCGTTTTTCACCTGTTCGTTATATTCTTCAAGCGATGGCGCGCCCAGGGAGCGGTCCCCCTCATGGGAGAATTTAGTGTAATCCGTATTGTCCAGCTCGTAAATGGCGCTGGGCAAAAGGCCGTAGGGGGCGACCAATCCGGCGGTATCCTTGATGTACTGACCATAGAGCATAAGCCCCTTGCGCCATGCGCAGGCCTGTGCGTGATCCGGCGCAAGGCGGACCAGGGAGCTAAGCAGTTGCAGGGGAAGATGCTCGTGGCTTCTATGGTAGTAAGCCTGGATGCGGGCCTTGCTTTGCGATTCATAAAAGAAGCCGGAAAGCGGCAAGGAGAAATCCTCCCTGGGTGATTGCTGCTGGCAGTTTAGCACCAGCCCCGCCTTGCGGGCGGCAAAATCCAAATATGCTTCTTCCCCCGTTGTCTCGTACAGCTCGGCTGCGGCAATGCCTGCAATTGCGCAAAAAACGGCTTCGCTGAACCCGCCCTCCTCCGGCATTCCCTCCCTGGCGCGGGCAAATGTGAAATCCTCCCGCGCGCAGCGCAGGCACCAATCGCGGAACACAGGGTCCTCACCGAACATGCGCGTACCCTTGGCACAAATGGAAGCCGCGAAGAAATTGTCCGCCGCGGTGCAGGTCGCCGTCCGGCTCAGATCGTCCTTGGTGCCCAATTGATTGTCCGTCCAGATGCCGATCAGGCAACCCGTGCCGCGATATCCGTCGCCAAAACGTGTGCGCATGATCCAGTTAAGGCCCCAGCGCAACTCATCCTTGGCGCGAATTTCAAGTGCCTCGTCCCCCACCGCCGCTGCGGCGTCCGAAAGGTCAGCGATGGCCCAGGCGCATTCGATGGTTTTGAACAGGTTTTGGGACAGGTCGCCCGCGTCGTGCCAGCCCCCTGCGACGCTTATCTTGCGGCCGTCCGGGTGCTCGTTCATCACATCCAGGTGGCAAGCGGAATGCACGCCCGGCACGTCAAAGCCGCAGCGCTCCGTATAAAAGAAATTCAGCGTCTTCCAGGCCGCCGCACGGAAGGCGTCAGCGCCGATGCAGAACGGTTTGGAAACAAGCTTGCCAATGTTCAGCGTATAGCGGCCAGGGACGTCGAAGACGGAAAAATCCAGTATGCCAAAGCCATCAGCCGCAGGCAAAACTTCGCCATGAAACACCTCGCGTCCCGCCTCGTCGCACAAGGCGAACACCTGCGCATCCTGGTTCTGAACAAGCGCCTGCTTGCGCCGCAAAACCGCGTATCCGCTGTGGCAATAGGCAATGGCATCCTTTTTCAGGTCAAAGCCGAGATAGTTTTCCTCCTCAACGCTCTCCAGCCGCAGGTCGTCGTAGTATATGGCAATCTCCCGCGCAGCCTCCGGCAAGTTGCCCATGAGAGATATGCCCATGGAAATGGCCGTGACATTGTCCCGGTAGATGTATGGAATCTCCCAGACCACATGATGCCATTCACCCGGCGAAAGGCACAGATAATGGGTGCCCTCGAAGCGGCCGGGTTTGGGCATAATGTTCTTTCCCGCGTTGTGCACCGATATTTCATTGTACAGGCCATGAAAGCCCGGCGCGTCGATATAAATCCAGACCGATACGCGGTTGAACGATTCGATATTCTCACCGTGGAGCGGACGGAAGACCTGGCACAGCCCATAGGCGCGCCCGCGCGGCTCCCGTACCTTCAGGGTCGTGGGCACCGTGATGCGGACGCTTCCCTCGCCGGAAACGGTATGTCCGGGGCACAGGTCCAGCCTGCCCGGCCCCTGTACGTACAGGGCATTAAAATCCGAGGCCAGCGGTATGCGCCGCGTTTTTGCAACCGGCTTTGACAGCCAGCGCAATTCCGCCCCATCCTCCGCCGGAGCCTGCATTCCAAAGCCGGTGAGATACCGGCTTGCTTCCAACTGCTGTTTGAGCGCCGCGTCCATATATAGTCTCCTTCCCGGTGTGAGCAGGGCTGTCAGCCCTTGATCGCGCCGCCGACGGAATCGATGAAATAACGCTGAAACGCGATAAACACGATGAGCGTGGGAATGATGCTGATGACCGTGCCCGCCGCGATATAGCCGAAGTTGAACGCGAGGGAGCCGCTCAGATACTTCAGCGCGGAAGCCAGCGGATATTGCGAAGGCTTCAGGACGATCACTGGCCAGAGGAAGTTGTTCCACTTGGATACGAAATCGAAGATGATGATGGTGGCCACGGTGGGCAGCGTCATAGGCACCAGCATCTGCCACCAGATGCGCATATCTCCCGCGCCGTCGATGCGCGCGGCATCCAGCAGTTCATTGGGCACCGCGTAATACGCCTGCCGCATGAGGATGATGGAGAACACAGCCACGCCGCCGGGCAGGATCACCGCGGCATAATTGTAGATGAGCTTCATGCCCGACAGCGTCAGGTAATTGACGATCATGCTGGCCGTATGGGGCAGAATCATGGTGGCAATGAGGATGCCGCTTACCGCGCGCTTGCCGTGAAAATTCATCTTGGCCAGGGGATAGGCGCACAGGGAGGCAAGCACCACGTCCATCAATATGCCGGTGCCCGTTATGAACACGGTACTCCCAAGATAATGGAACAGGTCCATGAATTTGACTACGCCCACATAGTTTGCCACCGTAGGGTGCGCAGGAATGAGCGAAAACTCGTAGATGTTCTCGCCGGACTTAAAGGAGGTGGACAGTATCCACAAAAACGGCCCGGCGAACAAAAGGCCAAGCACGCTTAATGTAAAATACAGAAAGAACCGGGCGGCGACACGATTGACTTTTGCGTTGCGGCGTGTGCGCACGGCGCTATAGGCAGCGGAGGCATTAGTCATAGAAGCTCATCCCTCCCCTTCTTCCATAGGCAAACACAAAGATGCTCAACACACTGATGATGATGGCCGCCAGCAGGCCGATGGCCGATGCATAGCCAAACTCGAAATTGGCGAACGCGCGGTCATACACGTAGTAATTGATGACATAGGCCGCCTTGGTGCGCCCGCCCGCATCCTGCCCGAAAAGAGCGAACACAATATCGAACACGGATAGCGCCGAAATGAGCGAGCGTAGGCTGCAGAACCAAATATAAGGCTTGAGCATGGGCAGCGTGACGCGCAGGAAGGTCGTCATGCGGCCGGCGCCATCGATGTACGCCGCCTCCTCCAGTTCGCGCGGAACAGACTGCAGGCCTGCCAGGTACATCATCATATAATAGCCCACGCCCTGCCAGAGCGTGATGAACATAAGCGTAGGCAGTATCAGAGCCGAGCGGGCAAGGAACAGAACCGGCCTGTCGATGAGGCCCATTGCCGTCAGCGCTCGGTTGACAAGGCCGTTTTGATCGAGTATGAACTTCCATGTGATGGCAATAGCGATCATGGAGGTGATGACCGGTATATAAAACAGCACTTTGAACAGCGTGCTGCCCCGGAAACGGCGGTTCAGCATTGTGGCTATGGCGATGGCCACCAGCTGCAGCGGCGGAACCACCAATACAAAGAGGACAGAGTTCTTGACCGAAATCATGAAGGCCTTGTCCTTGAATGCCTTGATAAAGTTATCCCAGCCAATGAACTTCGTTTCGCCGATAACGGAATAGTTCGTAAATGCCAGCGGTATGCCGTAAAGGATGGGGTAAAAGACAAACACGATCAGGATCGCCAACGCGGGCGCCATAAACAAATAAGCCTTCAGGGTATCTCTTCGCAGCTTTCCGCGCGATGCCGGCATTTGCACCAAATTGCTCAAAACGATCCCTCCTGCGGGCAAACGGCTTTCCGCCTTTGCCATACGTGACTGGGCCCGTGGGCGAGCGTTTTACGCCCACGGGCCCAAAGGGGTTCACAATGTACTAAAGTTACTCCTGCGGCTCGTCCAGCAGCATCGTGTTCACATTCGCTTCGGTTTCCGTCAGCGCCTCTTCCACGCTCATGCCGTCGGCGAAAATCCGGCCGTAGAGAGCGTCGATTTCCTTGAGAACGGCGGAGCTCTGGTTGATGGGCAGGGCTACCTGCATCGAAATGTTGATGGATTCCGTGATCATGGCCAGAGCCTTGCCTTCCAGCGTTTCGGTGTCGGAGGTGAAGAAGGGATCAGCCACGCCATCCTTGGTGGTGGGGAAAACGGCAACCAGCTTGCTGAATTCCACCTGGTTCTTCGCGCTGGCGACCCAGGCAGCAAACTTGATCGCTTCCTCGTGGTGCTTGGATGTTACCGGAACCACAAGGCTTTCCACCTGGCTGTTGGCAAAGCCGTTGGAGCCTACGATAGGCGGGGCAACCTCGGTAAGGGCGTACACGTTGGGTGCTTCATCCTTGATGCGGCGGATGGACTGGGCGCCGCTGTTGAGCATGGCCAGCTGGCCGGTGGCATACACCTGCAGGTTGGCATCCCAGCCGTTCCAGTCGGTTTCGTAAATGTAGCCTTCCTTCACGCCGTCCACAAATTTGTTGAGCAGCGCGGCGGCTTCCGGGGTGTTGAAGGCGGCGGACTTGCGATCTTCGCTCAAAAGCGTGATGCCGTTGAAGTACAGGATGTGGGAAACCTTGGTCGGCACCATCAGCCATGCGCCGGCTGCATCCTTCATGGTCTTGAAGCCTGTAAACAGCTCCTCGTAATTCTTCGGCACGGAAATGCCGGCCTTGTCGAACAGCTCCTTGTTATACAGCGTGACATACGGGGTAGCATACCAGGGGAAGCCGTAGAGGCTGCCGCCGATGGTATCGCTTGCAAGAATGCCCGGCACATATTGATCGATCAGCTCGGCGGGGGCTTCCTCATTCAATTTCGTCAACGCGCCCTTGCTGGCCATAACGCCAAGGATCGTCGCGCCAACATCTACCACGTCCGGCGCGGTATTGCTGGCGATGGCGGTGGTCAGTTTCTCCTGCAGGGCATTTTGGGGAATGTCCTGCCAGTTGATGGTCACGTGCGGGTTTTCCGCCTGGTAGGCATCCACCAGGCCCTGCAGATAATCCTGGAAGGTGGGCAGCAGGTTGTTGCTCCAGAACTCTAAGGTCACAGGTTCGGGCGCAGATTCCGCGCAGGCAATCCCCGACAGTGAAACCATCGGCAGCAGGATCGCCAGGCATACCGCAAGCAGCTTTTTCATTTGGAGTCCTCCTTTTATTCCCTGTATTAATTGCGCGCGCCTTTCAGCGCTGCCGCAGGGTTCCAATGAAAGGTTACAGGTCCTGGATAAAGGACACTTTTCCGGCAAGATAATCGTCGGCCAGCATTACTGCCCCGTCGGCCGCATCCCCGTCGGGGAAAACCACCTGGCACTGGGGATAATGCTCCGTGAATAAACGCTTGTACTCGCCGAAGAAGATTTCATTATTCACAAACACGCTGCCCCACACGCCGGAGCGGAAAAACGGGGCGCTGTCAAAACCAAGCTTTGTAACACACGTGCGCGCCACAGAAAACAGCTCGGCTGCACCGCGCTTCAGGATATCGGTCGCCACCGCGTCACCCTCCCGGGCGGCCTCATAAACCAGCACGGCCAGCTGGGAATCGATGGGCCTGCGCCGCAGCACCACAGCGCACTGCACCAGCTTGTTGGCGTCCAGGCCGCCGAAGTATTCATCGATCCGCTCAATAAGCTTGGAGGCGGGTACGCTGCCGTCGATCCATTGGGAGGCATGGTGCAGCGCCTGAAGCGAAATCCAGCGGCTGGAGCCCTCATCGCCGAAAATGGTCGTGGGGTAGCCGCCGGAGCGCGTTACCCGGCCCTTGGCGTTGCGGCCGATGGCGATGGAACCCGTGCCGGAAATGGCCAGCACGCCCTCGCCCTTGGTGGCGGCATAAAGCGCCACGGCAGCATCGTTCATGCAGAACACGCGGCAGGGGAAAAGCAGCGCAGCGTAAAGCCCCTCCACCACCAGCTTGTCGTTGGGCGAATCGATGCCCGCCGCACCGACCACAAAGCAATCGCAATCTTCTTTTTTTCCGTCAAACTGGGAAAGCAGGCTGTCCACCAGCTTGTGGATGCGCCGGCCGGCTTGCTCCGCGCCGATGGCAAGGTGGTTCGTGGTGCTGCCGTTCACAACGGCCAGCGTATTCCCCTGATGATCCTTCGCCTTTATAAGGCATTTGGTGGAGCCGCCGTCCACGCCTATCATATAGCGCATTAAATTCTCTTCCTTTCTGTTATGCCGGGCCATCCAGACCAAGGGTCATGCCTTGTCCAAAGGCACCTTGGTATCCATCATCGCAAAAATATTTTTGACGGCTGGGTGACGGCCGCGCCCTGTGGCCTCCGGCATCAGCGCGGAGAGAAGCTGGGCGAAAAAGATCGTCGAGAAGGGCGCAAGGAAAGCGGGGTCGGGGTTTTGAAGGCGCAAATCACGCTCGCCGAAGGAGGGGCCGGAATACGAAATGAAATATACGTTTTCCGTAGCCGCGCCGACAATCGTCGCCAGGCGGCGCATGCGCTCGTCATCCATGTCGCCTGCCGGCATCAGGAAAAGCGCCGTGCCGCTGTCCGTGCAGCAGCCGGGGCCGTGCAGATATTCCTCAAACTCGTAGCCGCTGGCCGGATAGCAGAGCGTTTCCTGCTCCTTGAGCGCCATTTCCCCGGCCACCTGGGCGCTGACGCCCTTGCCTGCAAACATGAAGCTGTTGGCCTTTTGAAGGGTGGAAAAATGCCTGTCGTAAAACACCTTGCAGGCCTGCTGGTTCGCCCGGGCATGCGACACGACCTCGGCAATCGCCTGGAGCCTGCCTGCGTGGGCCTTTTCATCCAGCGTCTTCAAGGCCAGACCCGCCGCCAGCGCCATCAGGTAAAGGGAAAGAACCGTGCCCGTATAGCCGCGGGTCTTGGGCCCGGCAGTCTCGTCGCCCACGCCCAGTGTAAGCATGCAGCCGCCCGCCCGTGCCACCGGCGTATCGGTGGAGTATGTCAGCGTAGCCACGGGAATCCCACGCCGTGAAAGATTTTCGATGGCCGCCACCGTATTGGTGGAACGGCCCCCCTGGCTGACAGCGATGACCAGGGGCCGCTCACCGTTAAGCTCACCCAATCTGCTGGGGGCGATGGCCGTGGTCTCCACGCCCAAAATGGCCTGCATATATGCCTGAGATGCGGCACAGGCGTGAAAGCTTGTGCCGCTGCCGCACAGATACAGCCGGTCGGGGTTTGTATTAAAGCAGAAAGGGGCAAACTCCCCCAAATAGGCATCCCGGTTCTCAAGAATGCTTTTCATATATTCCGGCTGGCTCGTGTAGTAATCGTACATGCTCAATCCCATGCTCTTAAGCCTCCATACGCCTGGACAAAATGAATATGTTTCGTCGCTTTTCGTCACAATTGTAGAGGCGCATTAGGCAGGTGTCGAGTATGATAAAAGCATATCGCCTATCCCGGCATAGAACGGCGCCAAGCTGTTTTTATGGGTTTTGGCCCGGTTTTCACCGCGAATGGCACAGATGCACAAACTTGCCTATATGTCAAGTCGTATGTTTTGTACTACCTTGAAAACCGGAAATCTTTTTGCGTTATTGTACATTCCGTGTATAATGGAAAAGCCCGTGTTCGGGCAACGAAAGGGACGGATGGTGGGAAAAGCATGGCGGGCGCGCAGATGCGGGTGCTGATCGTGGATGATATGACGGCCGTTATCAAGCGGCTGTCACGCCTGATAGACAGCGCCGAGGATTTCGCCATCGCCGGTACGGCCATGACCGGGTATGAGGCGATTGCCATCGCCATCAGGGTTAGACCTGACGTGGTGCTGATGGATGTGGATATGGAGACGCGCCTGGCCGGCGTTTATGCCTGCCGGGAGATACGCAAGCTTTCGCCGGAAACAAGGATCATACTCATGCTGGATAGGATGGAAGATGAGATCATTTTCCGCGCGTTTCAAAACGGTGCGCACAACGTAATCGCCAAGTCCGCCGGCGATCAGCTGATCCACCGCGCCATCCTGAACGCCCATGCAAACCGCAGCACGCTGGATTCGGACGTGGCACCGGCGATCCTTAGGGAGTTCCGTCGGATGAAAACCATGGAGGACAGCTTTCGCTACCTGATTGGCGTGGTGGTGCGCCTCACACCGGCTGAGCTGGAGGTTCTCAAGCTTCTTGCCAGCGGCATGAACCAGCGGGATGTGGCAAAACTCCGCTTTATTGAGCCCACCACGCTGAAAACGCATATTACGCACATCC
>JAEWNM010000367.1 GCA_023392755.1 Bacillota bacterium | reverse complement strand
CCGCCGCGCCAAGGCCGGCGCAGTTAATCACGTATTTCGCCTTCACCTGCCGTTTGGGCGTTGTGAGGGTGAAGATATCCTCTTTCTTTGCGATCCCTGTGACAGGCTCATTCAAATACAATTCCGCGCCGTTTGCCACGGCGTTTTCCGCCATGGCGATGGCCATTTCATAGGGGGAGCAGATGCCCGCGCCCTTGCAGTGCAGCGCGTACAGCACATTGGGGTTCAGGTTCGGCTCCAGTGCAAGCGCCTGATCCCTGCCCAGCATTTCAAGGTCGTCAAGCCCATTGCGCCTGCCGTTATTCATCAGCGATTCCAGCTTGGGCAGGTCCTCCGGCCTGGTGGTGAATACCAGGGACCCTGTCTCCTTAAAGCCGAAATGAAGCTCGCTGTCGAGCTTTGCGAATTGCACCCTGCCTTTGTAGCACAGCCGGCCCTTGAGTGTGTCGCTGCTTTCGGCGTATCCCCCGTGAACGATGGCGCTGTTGGCCTTGGTGGCGCCCATGGCCACGTCCGGCTCCTTTTCCAGAATGCATATGCGAAGGCTGTACATGGAAAGCCTTCGGGCAATGGATACGCCCACGATCCCCGCGCCGATGACGGCCACGTCGTACATGCTTGTATGCCTCCCCTTGCCTTTATGCGGTTAGTGTAGCATTGTTTTATAGGCAAAGCAACAGTACTGCCGGCCAAGAGGCGTGAACCGAAGAAAAGCGGAGCGAGGGGTTTCATATCAGAGCCGTCAAGGCACCAGGGCATGGGGCCCTTTGAAACGTTATAAGCCATTTTCCGCATAAATTTGGCGGACCTTGGCATCCATTGCCTCAATGAAGCCCGCCAGATCATACCGGCCGGCCAGCAGCTGGCTGATAAGGGTATTTATGCCTTCGTTGTTTGCAAGCAGGCTGTCCTGGCTGATGACAAACCTGTCGGCCAAATGGTGGTAATGCTCAATGGCCGCCGGGGTTACATCGTATTTTTGCGCATCAAGCGCGCCGATATTTGCCTGCAATTGGGCAATTGTATCCCGACGGGCCTTTTCCTCCTCCGCCGGTACCAAGCGGGACTCCTCCCGTATAAGCGCCTGACGAAGGCGGTACAGCTCATCCTGTGTCCGGCGGGAGGGCCAGGGGTCCAACATATCGGCGTAATACAAATAGCTTTTTTCGTCCCGCTGCCCTGAAATGAACTCCAGGTAGCGGATCGCTTCTTCCCTGCGCGGAGATAACGGATTGACAACCGCCACATACACTAAGGTTTCAATGGCCTGGTCATTTTCATCCAGCCGGAAGGGGGGCCGCATATCCTCACTGATGCGGTCATTCACCATGGCCAATACGAAAAGAGGCGATTCTTCCCCAGTTTCGGATACCGCCGGGTCCGTATCCGGTGCTTCGCTGAGGATGCGTCCGGCCATTTGCCGGAACAGAGCCGTATCAAAGGTAAGCTGTTCACCGTCCTTCTGCCGGGCAAACATGTATTGGCTGATGAAATATTTCAGCAGCCCTTCCTTGGAGCAGGGGATGATGTCAAACGGCCGTAATCCGTTTTCATTCAATATGTTGTCTTCCGTAAGCTTGGGGATCAAGTCCATCAGTTGGTCAAAGGTTTCGGGGGAGGGGAGGCCGTATCGGGCAAGAATACCCTTTTCCTCATCGTGGAGCACCGGCTGCACGTCCATGGGCCAGGCGGACAGCTGACCATCCTTGCGCACGGACTCATAGAGGACGGGATACAGGCTTCGTGCGCTTTGGGCAAGCACCGCGCTTTGGGCAAGATCGGTAAACATGGCCTTTTTCTTGACGGTATCCAGCCCCTCCCTAGTCAAAAAGCCATAGATATCCACAGTGCCGTCCCGGCTGGCCAGGGCGTAGCTCAGGTGCTCCATCATGCTCATGCCGGGCGCGTCAAAAGACCTGAGCGCGATGCCTGTCGTTGCGGTAAAGGCGGTGTCGAACCGGGAGGACACCTGCATTACGGTCAGGGACCGGGCGGAGGGGGCGCTGTTTATGCCGCAGAAATATACGCTGTCACCGCTCCATACCGCCAATTTTTCGCCGCCAAGGGGTACGATGCCGCTTATGTACTTCAGCGGCAGAATTTCTTCAGGAGGTTTACCGGCTGTGGAGGCCAGAATTTCATGATTCGTGGCCATGTATATGGTGTCACTTTGCGTGTCATAGGCCATGGCCGATATGTCCTCCGGCATGCTGCCTGTCAACAAAGAGGCGGACAGGCCGGTTCCGCTTTCATAGGTGTACAGCCCGGTGCTCCCAATCTCGTTGGCCGCGGTATACACCAGCTGGTCCCGCCCATAGGCGGCGATGTTCATTGGATAAATGCCTGGCAAAACAGCCAGGGTACCGGCATTTAAGTCAAAGCATAAGCATTGGCAGCTGTCAGCGGCTGTGCTGTAGGCCGCTGCGTATACGCGTTCTCCCAGTGCGGCGGCTGAAAACACCGTCAGATTGTCCTCCGCCGGGGCAGGTGCGTCGGATGTGAAATCTGCTTTGTCCCATGCACCGCCGTCATACAAATACCCCTCCCCCTGGGATGTCAGGCCGAACAGGCCTGATGGCGTATCACACAGCACCGAAACGTTATAGGGGTTCCCAGCCGTTTCCTGCCGGGATACGGCGCCGTCCGGTCCGATGGAAAGCACCGTTACCCGTTGGGAGGTGAGTATGCGGACTTCGTTTTCGCCGCCGTTAAGGCCGGTTATTGTTTCGCCGTTCTCCGCCTTATAAGCCAGGTTGTTTTCCGCCTCGGCCACGCTGCCTGCCGCCGTGGAAAATATGCATATCAAGAGCACTGCAATGAGCCGTGTCCAGATCATCAAAAAACCCAGGGAGGTATCGGAGGGCCGAAGCCCTGCCATTTGCGTGAATCGCGTATACATGTTTATTCCCGCCTTTCATTTATGGATGACACTGTTTTTCCTTCCGGCAGGCTTAGCGAAAAGATAACAGTTCCCTGCTGGGGATGGTCCTTTTCCGTCCCTTGGGAGCTGTATAGCCAGGAATAATCGGTATATACCATGGAGACTGTGCCTTGGGCATCCGCCAGCGCGGCAAGTCTCTGCAACAATCCGTCATCCACATGAAAGCTGAAAAAGCTCGCTACGTTCCCTGACTCGTCAAATGTCTGATAATAGAAGGAAACCTTCAGCCGTGTCATGGGATCGCCTTCCGGTGTCAGCGTCATGTAATCCGGCAGGGAATAGAAAAGCAGTTCCTTCCCGGGGTCATCCATCATATCCTGCACCGGGCCAACGCCTTCTTTTGTTTCCAGGTAATCCTCACGCCTCTCCTCCCGCAGACCGTCCCGGTCCAGCTTGTCGGAAGGGTGCAGCTCATAGCTTTGTGAATCCTTGAGCGCGGCCAGTACAAGAACCTCCAGCGTCATTTCCTCCGGATAGTTCAAATCGTATTCCCGTGGCAGCCACACCGCGCTTGCAACGCCAAGATTCAGCAAGGGATGTTCGCCCTTTTGAGGGATTGCGCTTTGAATCGACTGTTCCACATTATTGGGCAATGTGGGGGTGTGGAACACATTTTTATAAAACCAGGAAAGCCCACCGCTCCCCACGGCCGCCAATGCCGCCCCAGCTATCATAAGCAGCAGGCACGCGGCCACCGGCACACCCCGAAGGCTTGCCCGGCGCCGTTTTATTTCCGGGAGCCTTAACAATGTTTGCTCCACCTGCGCTGAAAAGTCTCCGGGTGTTTTTCCGAAAAGCCGAAGGTGGGTCAAGGGCTCATCCCTCATGAAGACACGCCTCCCCCTTTATGTAGTCCCGCCTTAAAATTTCCCTGCCCCGGCTTAAGCGGCTTGCCACCGTTCCCTTGGGCAGGCGCAGTGCATGGGCGATTTCCGCCACGGTATATCCTTCGCAATGGTACAGCACCAAGGGAACACGGTAGCATTCCTTAAGCGCCATCATGGTTTCATACAGCATGCCTTCCGCTTCTGATGCGCTTGCCGCCTCAGGGGATGCTGCCGCGGATATCGTGCGCTTTTGCTTTTTCAGTATGTTCTTGCATTCGTTGATGAGGATGCGTATCACCCATGTACGAAAATACCGCTCCCTGCGAAGGGCAGACAAATGAACCCATGCCTTCAATATGCTTTCCTGCACCGCGTCGGCACAGTCGTCACGGGAGCGCAGGTATGTCCGGGCCACGCCGTACATCGTGTCCGTAAGGCACAATACCTCCTGCGTGAAACAGTCTTTGGTCATGTGTGTCTCCATACTTTCGTAATGCAGCGTTGCTTTCACCTATTAGACAAAAATGCCCGGAGGCAAATTGCATCCGGGCAAGGAAAATTTGTGAAATCCCCTCTAAAAGGCAAATTCAAATAGCTTTAATCCATCCTCGGTAAGTATAATCAGCTTGTTTCCTTCGAACCAGCTATAGCCGCAAGGGTAAGCCATGCTCATAGGATTGCCTCTTCCTGCGCTCAAAGAAGCAGTACCGGAGGGCGACTCCACTTTTTTAAGCTCCAGCGTGGCCATATCCATCATCAAGAAACGGTTTGATTTCCTGTCTGTTGCAAGTATCATCGCATAGCGGCCATCCGGAGACAGTTGTATGTTCAGGCACAGCAGAACTTTTCCGTTTTCTGTTTTCTTCGCAAGTTCACTGCCGTCCCCATAGGCCGGAAGGGGCAGGATGGAGGCCCTGGGCGCATCAAACCCCTCGATCAGCAGGAGTTCGTCATAGCCTGTTAAGCTGCCGTCGGCAAAAAAACGTCCAACCGCCATGGAGCTTTTGCCTTGAAAGCTTAGATTGTGGAGCATTACACCCATATCCGCGCTTCCGATTTCCATGTACATGGGCCGTATGGCCGCCATCGGTTTCGAAAAGGTATAGGCGGTGGATACCCAATTCCCGTCCTCCTGTTGGTATACATTAAGCCCCAGTGGCTCATTCGCTTTCGTGTTATCCAGCAGGTTGAAAAGCCGGCCTGCGGAATCGAGCTGCAGCTTCGGATAAGCCGCGAAGTGCGGGCAGGCCAGCAGCCTTTGCTTCATGCCGGTCTGCATGTCATAGCGCATCAATGATATGCGGCTGTCCTCGTAAAGGGAGCCCCAAAGCATGTAATACACATACCTGCCTGTGGCGTCAAAACACGCTTGAAATACCGAAGCTCCCCCATCCATCAGTTTGTTGGGGTATGTGTCGGCGCAAAACAGCTCTCCCGTTTGTGTATCGATCAAATACAAGCCATAGATAAACTGGCCTCTTATCAGCGTGGTGGCATAGTTGGTCAACACCGCATACCGTCCGTCCGGAGACCAGATTAAGCCTTCGCTGCCTGCCCACTGTGTGGGCTTCATCTTGAGAAAGCGGGAAAAACTCGCATATTCATCCCGCACGCCGCGAAGGTAATTGGGCAGGATCATGGTGATGACATTACCCGAAAGGATATAGGCGTGTTCCTCGTCCATCAGGATTGCCTTGCTCCCATCGGGGGAGAAGAAATAGGGCGCGGCATGAAAATCCTGGCTGTTCAGGTCAAGGGCGATCCATTCTCCGTCCGCCGGATAAGCTGGTGCAGTTCCCTCCATCTCTGCCTTCTGCGCATAGACGGCGGCGGATACACGCAGTGTGTATCCGGCGAAATCGGGAACGAGCTGTATTTCCCGAAGCGTCAGGTTATCGCTTTCAAAGGCGCCCTGAAGGTTTGTGTCCCGTGCGCTTTGCCCGGCAGCTGCATTGAAAGCGCTGGATGTGAGCAGGCATATCATTATCACGAGCAGGCAACATTTTTTAGGCATTGCGGTCCTCCTCACTATTTGGCGCGGCTGGGAAAACAGTAACGAAACAGTTCTGTTATTAAGTTTTCAGGAATGGGCGCGGGAAGGGAGATTTTTTCAAAAAGCTCCCTTCCCGCAATCTTTCATATACATCCTATTTGTTTACCTGCTCCCCTCCGCCGAGCGCGTATCCAGGAACACCTCCAGCGCGGTGGGGTTGAGAGGCGGGCAGAAATGGTAGCCCTGGGCCATGTCGTAGCCCAGCTTGACCAGTGTGTTCAGGCGCTTGAAGTGCTCCACGCCCACGGCTGAAACCTGCAAATTCAGGTTGTGGGCCAAATCCACCAGCGTCTTCAAAATGAATTCCTTGCCCTGGCTGGCGGATGCGCCGGTTAAAAAGCTTTTGTCCACCTTTAAAACATCCAGGGGCATATTGTACAGGTGGGTAAGCTGGCCGGTGCCGGCGCCGTAATCGTCCAGGGCGATGCGCACGCCCATCCTGCGCAATACATGCAGCTTGTCCGCCTGGGCCATGAACACGTTCATGATCCGCTCCGAAATTTCCAGCTGCAGCGCCGAACCGGGAAGCCCGGCATCCTTCAAAGCAAGGTAAACGGTGTCGGCGAAATCCGCCTGCGCAAGCTGCACAGCGCTTATGTTGACCGAAACGTAAAACTCCTGGCCCTGGCGCTCGCGCAGGTGGCGAATGCTGCGGCAGGCTTCCTTCAGTACATGGCGTCCCACCGGCAGCATCAGGTCGTTGGCTTCCGCCAGCGGGATCAGCTCCCCGGCGGAAACCATGCCCAGCTCATCCACCTTCAGGCGCACGGTGCATTCAAAGCCCGTCACGCTGCCCGTATTCAGCTGTATGATGGGCTGATACTCCAGCGACAGCGAGCCGTCAGGCTGGAAGGTGGACAGCGCCTCCACGATGCGGCGGCCGCGAAGCGCGCTTTCCAGCGTCACGCGGGCGGTATCCGCGTCCTCCGCCTGCCTTGTGACGTCGTACAGCGTCCAGCTTGCGCCTTCAAGCGCCGCCGCGGCGGACAGGGCGGTTTGCGCCTGGCTGATAAGCAGCTCGGCGGAGACCTCCTTTTGCGGATACAGGGAAACGCCCGCCAGCATCTTAAGCGACAGCGATGTTTTTTGCCAGGGGATGGATGCGGAAAGGATTTGGTTCAGCTCCGCCATGCGCGCTTCCGCCAAGGCGGCTTTGCCGCAGTGGGGCAAATGCAGCAGGAAACGGTCGTCATAGAACCGGGCTGCCGTACCCTCCGGCCCCACGAAGGAGCGGAGCCTGTCGGCGCTGATGCGCAGCGCCAGCACGTAGGCCATGCGCTGTTCATCCTCCCTGGGCAGGTTTTTCAGCGTAAGGCATACCACCATGCCGCCTTCCCGCCGGTTTTCCTCCGAGGAAAGGGATTCGCATAGCGCCTGCAGGAAGGGTGCTTTTGTGGTCAGCCCCGTGGTGCTGTCTGTAAGCGCGTCCGCTCCGGGGGCCTTGTAATCATCCGTGACATCCAAAAGCGTTGCTGAGACCTTGGTGGGTTCGCTTTGGGTGTTGTAGTACACCCGCGCATGCACCTGCACCCACAATAAGCCTTCCTGGGTGTGTATGCGCACAAGCTGGTGCACCTGGTCCGCCTGCTGCTCAATGCTTTCATGAAGCGCGGCGGCATCCTCCGGCTCGGCCATGGCGTTCAAGAACTCGTCCAGGGAAAGCTTTGTCAGCGAGCGGTTCAGGTGCAGCATGGCATAAAAGGCGTCGTCGGCCAGAAATTCGCCGGACAGCAGGTTGAAATCCACTTTGGCCCGGCGGACGCCTACGTCGCTGGGCATATCCTTTATAAACTGCAATCTGTCCCGCTCCACCTCCAGCTCCGCGATGGTGGTGGCCAGCTGCCGGTTGGAGTCGCTCAGACGTGTAATATTCCTTTCCAGCAGGCCGATCATGGTATTGTAGCCCTGGGCCAGCTCCACCATTTCCGAGGTGCCCCCCGGCGCAAGGGGGGTGAACTGGTTGAAGCCAACCTGGCGGAAGGCGGCGTTTAACCGCCGCAGGGGAAAAACCAGGCTGCGGGACACGATGCGGCTTATTAGAAAGCTCAAAAGCGACAACCCCAGGG
>JAEWNM010000345.1 GCA_023392755.1 Bacillota bacterium | reverse complement strand
CAATTTTATTATCAGCGGCTTTTCAGCCGGTTGGTAAGAAAGCCTGTAAATGAGTATATCAAACTTCGCCGGCTTGCCCGGGCTTCCGAAGCTTTGCTGGACAAGAGCAAACGAATTTTGGATATCGCTCTTGATCTTGGATTCTCATCTCACGAGATTCTGACACGAGCTTTCAAAAGCGCATATGGCATGACGCCGGAGGGATACCGAGAAAACCCGGTTCGGTTAAACAACTTTTGCAAGCCGCAGCTGCTTCTGAATTACACGCTTATTGATGAAAATGTACCCCTGATTACCGATGGCATCGTTATTGAAATTTCACGCCGCAGACTATCGTCCCCACAATATTTTATTGGGTTAACGGTGGAAGAACCTATTGACCAAATGCCCGGTGGCGGTGAACCCAGTGTTGATGGGCTGAGTAAATTGTGGGACAATTTTCACAATGATAAGCCTTCCATTCAAGGCTTAAAAGAGGGCGGCGATGAACTTGGTGTCGCTTATACCGGGACAAAGCCGGGATACTACCGCTATTTTGGAGGCGCTGAAGCCGTTTCTGACAAAGCGGCAGAAGGGTACTTAACATGGGAATTGCCCGAGGGCGAGTATATCGTGTGCTCTTTTGAGGCGGAGGATTTTGAGCATCTTGTAACGGATGCGTTGTATAAAGCGCAAAGATACATTTTCGAAATGTGGCTCCCCAATCACAAGCAGTCCTGTGAACCTTTTTCTATAGAACGCTACGCAAACCATAGCCCAGACACAACCTGCATGGAGATTTGGGTAATGCCTGTGCCAAAGGAATAGACTTTAAGAAAGACCGGTCTCAATTGCGCACCTTTATGATGGTGGAACGCAAGCAACATCTTGCTGGTTACGACGACTCTTTCGCTCTCTCTCTTTTTCCCTGATCCTTGAAATGACGCTGCTTTGTGAATATGAGCGCCCTCCCTTGCGTACCGCCAACGGATGTGGCATAATGAAAACAAACGTTTGCTTATGGGGGACGCATGGAAGGGCAGAAGCGTGTATCGGTGCGGGATCTGGTGGAGTTTTCCATCCATGGGGAGGATATACTCCCGGCCGCCGGCAAGCTGGACATGCAGGCGGGCATGAAGGGGCACAAGGCGCGCCAGGGCATGCTGGGGGCGGGCTGGCAGGCGGAGGTGCCGGTAAGCCTGGCCCTTTCATCCAATGATATCGATTTTATCGTTTCCGGGCGGATGGACGCGTATTTTGACGCGGAAATCCCGATCATTGAAGAATTGAAGCTGTCCTCCGGCATGCATCCGCCGGAATCGGCTTGGCCCGCCCACCGCGCCCAGGCCGTGGTGTACGGGCATCTTGTTTGTTTGGAAAAGGGCAGGCAGGCCGTGCGCATCCGCGTGGTGTACGTAACCTGCGCGGGCGTTATGCGGGCGTCCTTTGAGGAGGAGCTTTCCGCCGCGGCGCTGGCGGCGGAGTTTCAGAAGCTGATGGACGCCTATGCCGCGTGGGAGGCCGCGCAGGCAAAGCACCGGGCCCGGCGTGACCAAAGCCTTCTTTCGCTGCCCTTCCCCTTTGCAAGTTACCGCCCCGGCCAGCGGGAAATGGCCGTGCAGGTGTTTACGGCCATACGTCAAAGGCGACGGCTTTTCGCCAGCATGCCCACCGGCACGGGCAAATCCGCCGCGGTGCTGTATCCCGCCTTAAAGGCGCTGGGCCAGGGACATACCGGGCAGATATACTGCCTAACCGCCCGCACCACCGCACGGCAGGCCGCCCTGCAGGCCATTATGCTAATGCGCGGGCAGGGCATGCATGTGCGAAGCCTTACACTCAACGCCAAGGAAAAGCAGTGCCCCCAATTCACCCGCTGCCACCCGGACTTTTGTACGCGGGCCAAGGGCCATTTTGTTCGCCTGCCCGCCGCGCTGGATGAAATGATGCTTTCAACCGACTGGAACGGGCAAGCCATCACCGATATGGCGGACAGGCATCACTTGTGTCCCTTCGAGTTCGCGCTGTCGCTGACCGAGATTGCCGATGTGGTGATCTGCGATTACAATTACGCCTTCGACCCGGCGGCCAGACTCAAGCGCATCTTTGACTGGCGCACCGACCTTACCCTGCTGGCGGACGAAAGCCACAACCTGGCCTCACGAACGCGGGACATGCTCTCCGGCCTGGCCGACGGGGCCGGCCTGCGCGCCTGGCGCACGCTGCTGGGCAAATCCGCCGGGCGGCGGGGCCCTTTGTACAAATCGCTGACCGGGGCCGTAAACGCGCTCCGGCTCATCCCCTTTGAGGAGGATGCGGCGGAGAAGGAAATCGAATCCCTGCCGGAATCGCTTGTCCCCGCCATGCAAGCCCTGCTGGAGCAGGTGACGGAAGCCTTTTCAGACCCACCCCCCGGCGAGGCGGGCCAGGCGCTGGGCGATATGTATCAGATGGCAATCGGCTTTTGCGCCGCGGCGGACAGGGGGCTGTCAAACTATGCGCTGCTGTGTAAAAAGCAGGGCAGGGAGCGTTCTGTGCGCCTATTGTGCCTTTCCGTGGCGGAGCACCTTGCGGAGGCCACGAAAAGGCTTTGCGGCACCGTCTATTATTCGGCCACGCTCTCGCCCCTTTCCGCCATGCAAAAGCTGCTGGGCGGCGGGGAGCAGGACGCCTGCTTTGCGCTTCCCTCGCCCTTCCCGCCGGAAAACCTGCTGATTCTGCGCCACCGCATCGACACCCGCTACGCCCTGCGCCAAAAAACGGCGCACCAGGTGGCCGCGGCCATTTTGCGCGCCTTTGCCTCAAAGCCCGGCAAATACATCGCCTTTTTCCCCAGCTACGCGTATTTGAAGCTGGTGGGCGCGGAGCTTGGCCGGGCCGATGCCGCGTTGCCCCTTCTCATCCAGGAAAACGGCATGGAGGAGGAGGCCCGCCAGGCGTTTTTGGCAAGGTTCACATCGGATGACAAGCCCCTTCTTGGCCTTGCCGTGCTGGGGGGCGTGTTTGCAGAGGGCATCGACCTGCCCGGCGAACGGCTGCTTGGCGTGATGGTGGTGGGCGTCGGCCTGCCCATGGTGTGCCCGGAGCAGGAGGCGCTGCGCCGCCACTATGAAAATACACTGGGCGACGGCTTTGCCTACGCCTACCGCTACTCGGGCATGCACAAGGTGCTGCAGGCCGCCGGCCGGGTTATCCGCTCCGAAACCGACCGGGGCGTTGTATTGCTGATCGACCAGCGGTATTACCAAAATGATTATCTGTCGCTCTGCCCGCCGCACTGGCGGTTTGAGGCGGACAGCCTGCAAAGCTTTTGGACGCGGGGGGAATGCGCTCAGGGGCAGCTCCCCTGAGAACCCCGTCCGGGGGAAGTGCCCCCGGGACCTCATCCGGGGGCGCCGCCCCCGGAACCCCGCCAAAGGGGCAAGGCCCCTTTCAGTGTATCAACAAAGTGGCTATTGCCACTTTGTTGAGCTTTTTCCTCGCTGCACTGCAAAAGGCTACGCCTTTTGCGGCCGTTTGCTCGGGTAAGGAAGGAATTTCATCGAAATTCCTCGCAAACCACCGCACATGTCGCTGGTTTGCGATCTAGCATCGGAGGACTTCGGCCCTCCGATACCTCCCAGGGTTTTTTGATGGTCCCAAAGGGGCAAGGCCCCTTTGGAATCCCGGTATATCCATATGCGAAAGGCACGGGCGGATTGCGCATGATTTGACTCCCGCCAGCAGAATTTAGGATTTATTTGACTTTTTTTGTTATATGCATTAATATCTTCCTATCATACGGATACGCGAAAAATTGCATAAGGCGGGGAATTGTATGAAGGAAGTGGACAATTCTTTCATCGACAGGGAATTTGAGGATTATCTGAAGCAAGACAGGAACAACGCGCACGTCTACATCAAGAACCGCGTGATTGAACAAATGAAATGGTACAACAAGCGGAGCATTCAATGGCGAAAGCGGTATACAAAGCTGATGACGACGATCATGATACTCAACTCCCTTATACCTGTCTTTACGCTGTCAACGAGCATACTGGGCGATTTGACGCAAAAAATACTGGTAACGTCGATAAGCGCGGCTATTACGGCCATCACCGCGTATATCGCCATGCAAAACTACAAGGAGCTTTGGATGCAGTACAGAAACAACTGCGAGTTTCTGCGCAGCAACCTGCATAACTACTTCGCAAACGCAGGCGAATACACAAGCGCCGACGCGGATGAGAACCTGCGCAAGCTGGTGCAAAATTGCGAATCCTTTATGCTCAACGGACGAAAGGCTTGGCTGAGCGTCGTATCGTCAAGCAAAGGCAACACACCCTTCGAATCGTAATCCCGCGCATCCGGCGCAGTGATCCTGATAAATGCGACCGTTTATATAGCGGCCCATGACCTATATATTGTATCAAACACAATTTACGTATAAAAACAGAGGCGCCTATGAACGAAAGCATCAACCTTCAGCTGCTGCTGGACAGCATACAAAAAAAGCCGCTGGTTCTGTTCGTGGGCGCTGGCATCAACTGCCCGCGGGTTCCCACCTGGAATCAAATGCTGGATGGAATACTGCATAAAGTGCTGTCCATGAAATTTTCCATAGACAATTTGAACGCCGCGCAGCTGTCCGCACTGCTCAAATGGCATGCAAACGCCCTGACCGTTTATGAAAAGGCGTCCCTTGTGAAGATCATCTCGGGCAGGCAGTACCATTACTTCCTCAAGGATATATTGTACAAAAACGCGGGCGTAAGCCCCGGCGAAACCTTTGTGCAGGCCGCGGCGCTGTGCCGGTCCGGCCGGGTGCAGGCCGTAGTGTCCTACAATTATGATGATTACCTGATCCGGGAGGTGGCCGGGTTCCGGCAAACGTTTCTGGGCGGCAGCGTCTTTCCCTCGCCATATGCGGCAAAGCCCGCCCCGGGCGCGGCCGGGCCTTTGGCGTCTGTCGCCGGGCTGCCCTTTTACTTTGTGCACGGCTATATCCCAGGCAACGCAAACAGCACCTATCTTGAGAAAACCGACATCGTGCTGAGCGCCGACGAATACTTCAACATCATGCTCGACCCGTATTCCTGGCAGACAACATCGCAGGTCCACTTCCTGCGCAACAGCACCTGCCTGTTTATAGGCACCTCCCTGTCGGATTGGAATATGCTGCGGCTCATTCAGACCGCCAACGACGGGATGAACGCGGTGTTCGCGCTGATGGCCGAAGCCTCCATCCTTGACAGAAAATGCCTGGCAAGCGTCGGCAGAATGAAAAAGGCCGATTCCCGGGCGGTGCGGAGCAATATGGTCAGGACAAAGGCAACCATACTGGCTTCCTTCGGCGTGAAGCTCATTTACTGCGGCGCGGAATACAAGGACATCCCCATCATGATCAATAGGATAGGCGGCTCCCTATAGCCGGCCGCATCAAACAGTAAGGATGGCGAAACCCAATGGACAAACTTACCACCGGCATCGAGGGGCTGGACGCTTTGCTGATCGGCGGGTTTACATTGACCAAGTCGAAGGACGGGCTGATTGTGCTGATCAAGGGCAAGCCGGGAACGGGAAAATCCACCCTTGCGCTCGCCATCGCAAAGTCTGTGGCCGAAAAGCTTGCAGGCAACAAAGCCGAATTTCCGGATTATCGGGATTGGTGCTATTTCACCTGCGAGCAAAAGAAAGAGGATATACTGGAAAAATCCAAAACCTTCTGTTTGGGCATTGATGAAAGCCATATTTTTGACAGCTCCGTTCCCGCGGACGAGGAATTTTCCGTCGATTCGCCCCACATGCTCTCGCGCACCACGCTGATGTGGGCCGTCAACACGCTGTACAGCACATTCATCGGCGGGCAAAGCGGGGCCGCGGCTGACGGCAAGCATCTGATCGTGGTGGACGGCCTGAACCTGATGAGCGCGGAAGAACGTCTGTCGATCAATATGGATTGGCTGATTGCCACGCTGCGCAGGCGTTCGCTGTTTTCCATTATTGTATACGAGCCGCTGGACGGTGAAACGCTGCAGGTCGATTCCATGGCCGATATCGTCATCCAATTAAAGGGTGAGGAGTTTGCCGGGCCGCCGCCTTATTACCTGAACAAGCTCTGCATTACCAAATCCCGTTTCCAGCGCTGCATCATCGGCTGGCACCAGTACAAAATATTCGATCAAAAAGGGGTCGTCATTTTCCCCTCCATCCATTACTATATTCACAAAAGCAACTTTTTCGGCCAGGAGATGGGCCTGGCGAAGCAAAGTTGGGCGGAAAACCCGGCTTATGCGCATGCAAAAACCAATAATCAATGCGGGGATGAAGCAGCCGCGGCAGGCGCAAGGGCGAATGACGGGTCGATCATACGCATTCTGCTCAAGCAGAGCATAAGCAGCGGAAGCCTTACCGTTTTGCTGGGGCCACGAAAAACGTGCAAAACGCTTCTTTCCATCGATTTTTTGCACGCCGGGTCACGCAACGGGGAAAAAGGGCTGCTGATATCCCTCATCGATAACCGGGAAACCATTATGCACACGGTATTAAAG
>JAEWNM010000155.1 GCA_023392755.1 Bacillota bacterium | reverse complement strand
GTTCAAACCCAGCACGTCGCGATAAAAGGACATTACAAATTCCACTTCGCCCTTGCGCAAAAGCCCTGTATCCACAAAGATGCACTTGAGGCGCGCGCCGATGGCCCTGTGGCCCAGCATGGCGCACACGCCGCTGTCCACGCCGCCGGAGATGGCGCAAAGCGCCATGCCATCCCCCACCACGCGGCGTATTTCGTCCACCGCGCGCTGGATAAAGGCGGCGCTGTCCCACCAGGGCGTGCAGCCGCATACCTTTTGGGCAAAATTCGATAGGATCAGTATGCCGTCAGGATCGTTTTGCTCCACCTGAAACTGCAGGCCGTACAGCCGCTTTTCCGGCTGCACAAAGCCAATTACCGCATCCCCCGCATAAGCCGAGGGAAAAAGGCCCTCCGAAAGCGCAAGGGGCCGCACAAAGGCCATCATGCGCTCACCCTCGGCCACATCCTCAAACAGGGGCAACTCCGCCTGATAGGAAACGGGCGCGATGCTCTGCTCCAAAAACGCGTCGCCGGCCTGGCCGGAAAGCATGCCGCAGACTACCGCCGCCGCATCGCCCAGGGCCAGCACGGGAATATCCAGCGTAAGCAGCTCCGGGTTAAACCCGGGCAGGCTCAGCGCCCCCTGGGAGCCCCCGGCCAGAATCAACCCCATCGGCTCCTGCTCCCTGACCTCCTCCGGCGCGATGTCCGCGGGAACGATCTTGCAATACACCCGCTCTGCCCGAAGCTTTCGTGCCACGGAACGGCCGTTTAGCCCATCGAAGCTTACGACCAGCACCATATCGCGCATAGGAGCACCTCCCCGGTTTCATCGCATGGAAAATACCATTCGACGCCCAGTTGTTAAATCCTGCAATATCATTGGTGCATCAAACCCATAACTTCCATGGCAAGCCTGTTCATCTGCCGGGGCCGAAGCAGGGGGGAACCGCGGTTCCCCCCTCGCCTGCCGCTGAATTATGAATCCATTCTGGAATAGTTGGGTGCTTCCTTGGTTATGGAGATATCATGGGGATGGCTTTCCTTGAGCCCGGCGCCGGTGATGCGTATGAATTCGCCGTTTTTGCGCAGGTCCTCAATGGTGGCCGTGCCGCAATAGCCCATGCCGGAGCGCAGCCCGCCCATCAGCTGGAACACGGTGTCGGATAGCGGCCCCTTGTAGGGCACGCGGCCTTCCACGCCCTCGGGCACCAGCTTTTTGGCATCCTCCTGAAAATACCGGTCACGGCTGCCCTCGGCCATGGCGCCCAGCGAACCCATGCCGCGGTATACCTTGAAGGAACGGCCCTGGTATATTTCCATAGCTCCGGGGCTTTCCTCCACGCCGGCCAGCAGGCTGCCCAGCATAACGGCGGAAGCGCCGGCGGCAATGGCCTTGGGAATGTCGCCGGAATACTTGATGCCCCCATCGGCGATAACGGTGACGCCATGCTTTAAGGCCTCCTCGGCGCAGTCGCTGACGGCCGTAATCTGCGGCACGCCGATCCCGGCCACCACACGGGTGGTACATATGGAGCCCGGGCCGATGCCCACCCTTACACAGTTCACCCCGGCGGAAATAAGATCATGGGTGGCCGCGGCGGTGGCCACATTGCCCGCAAAAAGCTGCACACCTGGATAGTGTTTGCGGATTTCCTCCACCGCATGCAATACGCCCGTGCTGTGGCCGTGGGCCGTGTCGATGGAGATTACGTCGACCTTGGCGTTTACCAGCGCTTCGACACGCGCAAGCACGTCGCGGGTAATGCCCACCGCCGCGCCGCACAGCAGCCGGCCGTTTTGATCCTTGGCGCTGTTGGGATATTTCGTGCTCTTTTCGATGTCCTTGATGGTAATCAGCCCGCGCAGGTTGTAGTCCTTGTCCACGATGGGCAGCTTTTCAATGCGGTGGGCTGCCAGAATCTTCTTGGCCTCCTCCAGAGTGGTGCCTTCAGGCGCCGTGACCAGGTTTTTGCTGGTCATCACTTCCCCGATCAGCCTGTCCATATCGGTTTCAAAGCGCAGGTCGCGGTTGGTTAAAATGCCTACCAGCCGCCCGTCCCTTGTGATGGGCACACCGCTTATGCGGTAGCGCGCCATCAGCGCATCCGCGTCCCTGATGAGATGTTCCGGGGAAAGAAAAAATGGATCGGTGATGACGCCGTGCTCGCTGCGTTTCACCTTATCCACCTGGGCCGCCTGCTCTTCAATTGTCATGTTCTTGTGAATGATTCCCAGCCCGCCTTCCCTGGCGATCGCGATTGCCAGACGCGCGTCCGTTACTGTGTCCATGGCGGCGGAAAGCAGCGGTATGTTCAGCTTGATAACGGGTGTCAGCCGCGTGGTGATATCCACATCCTTGGGGAGCACCTCACTGCGGCGGGGGACAAGCAGCACATCGTCAAAGGTAAGGCCTTCACGAACCTGTTTTTGAAGCATATGCATCATTCCTTTCCATGTGTCGTGCCGGAGAGGGAATGCCAGACGCGGCTTTTGCCGCGCATTGGCATAAAGGATTATTAGGAGTTATTCTATCAGCATGGACAGCCCGTGTCAAACGTTATTTGACATTCTGAAAAATTTATTTTGGTATTCTCTCCGTAATCCTTTTTGCGCATCGCGGATTGCTAGCACTCGGCTTCGATGAGTGCTAATTTTAGCTTGCAATCCTGCCTGTCCGATGATAAAATGGGAAAAGAAGCGCATCGGCCTCCAGCCGGGAGGCCAGCGTCCAAACTACATCCAGCAGTACAGGAGGAATGCGATATGAACCGGGAAAACGGCAATATTTCCATCCACGCGCAAAACATTATGCCCATTATCAAGCGTTGGCTGTATTCCGACAAGGATATCTTCATCCGGGAAATGGTGTCCAACGGCTGCGACGCCATCACCAAATACAAGATGATCCACCCCGGTGCCGAGGCGGAGTTCAAGGTCACCATTGAAGTCGACAAGGAAAAAGGCGAGCTGCGCTTTTGCGACAACGGCATCGGCATGACCCAGGAGGAAGTCCACAAGTACATCAACCAGGTGGCCTTCTCCAGCGCCGAGGAATTCCTCAAAAACTACGGCGGCGAGAATACCGAAAAGGGCGGCATCATCGGCCATTTCGGCTTGGGCTTTTACTCCGCCTTCATGGTGGCCGACAAGGTGACCATCGATACCCTTTCCTATAAAGAGGGCAGCGAGGCCGTGCGCTGGGAAAGCGCCGACGGCATGCAGTTTGAAATGTCCGCTTCCGAAAAAACGGAACCGGGCACCGTCATCACCCTGCACATCTCCGAGGAAGAAAAGGAATTTCTCGATACCTACCGCGTCCGCGAAGTGCTGGAGCGCTACTGCGGCTATCTCGCCATTCCCGTGTACTTGAAAGACCTTTCCGCAAAGCCCGTCCCCGCCGAAAAGAAGGAAGGCGAAGAGGCGGAAGAACCCAAAATGCCCGAACCCACCCTCATCAACGAAACGCATCCCCTGTGGCTCAAAAACCCCAAGGATTGCACCGATGATGAGTACAAGGCCTTCTACCGCAAGCTCTTCCATGAGTATGAAGACCCGCTCTTCTGGGTGCACCTCAATGTGGAGTATCCCTTCAACCTCAAAGGCATCCTCTATTTCCCCAAGCTGACCAACGATTTCGGCACCCGGGAGGGCGAAATCAAAATGTTCAGCGGGCAGGTGTTCGTAGCCGACAACATCAAGGAAGTCATCCCCGATTTCCTGATGCTTTTAAAGGGCGTCATCGACTGCCCGGATCTGCCCCTGAACGTCAGCCGCAGCTTCCTGCAAAACGACGGCTACGTGAAGAAGCTTTCCGCCTACATCACCCGCAAGGTGGCCGACCGGCTCACGGGGCTGTTCAAGACCGAGCGCGAAACCTACCAGAAATACTGGGACGATATCCATCCCTTCGTGAAGTACGGCTGCGTGCGCGACGCCAAGTTCTTCGATATGGTCAAGGATTCCATCCTCTATAAGACCACCAAGGGCGAGTACTTCACGTTGCAGGAATATCTGGCGAAGAACGAGGGCAAGCTCGGCAAGAAAGTCGTGTACGCCAGCGACCCCACCCGCCAGTCCGCGTCCGTCGCGCTCTACGAAAAGCAGGGGATCGACGTCGTGGCGCTCGATACCCTGATCGACCTGAACTTCGTCAGCTTCATCGAGTACTCCGCGGGCGTGGACGGGCTCTCCTTCGTGCGCGTGGACGCCGACGCCGCCACCTTCACCAAAGAGGAGGCGGACGACGAGGAAACCAAGAAGCAGACCGAGGAATCCGTCAAGGCCCTGAAAACCCTGTTCGACGAGGCGACGGGTAACAAGGATCTGGAGATCAAGCTCCAGACCCTGACCGACGAGAACACCTCCGCGCTCCTCGTGCAGGACGAGCAGGGCCGCCGGTTCAGCGATATGTCCAAGCTCTACGGGCAGGATTTCAAGATGCCCGAACGCCATACGCTGGTGCTCAACCGCGCCGACAGCGTGGTGCAGCGGCTGCTTGGCGAGACCGACGCCCAAACCAAGACGCTCCTCGCCGCGCAGCTTTACGACCTCGCGCGCATGAGTGTACGCCCCCTCGAAAAGGAAGAGATCACCGCGTTCCTCGCCCGCAGCAACACGCTGCTGAAGCTCGTGAAGTAGGACGGGAGCACGATAGGGATTTCATCCCTATAACCCTGATCAGGGGCAATGATCCACTCGGTTTCATCGTCGCAGGCAATGCAGTAGCTTGCTTGTTCCTTGTAACCTCCCAACTCCAGTTCGTTTTGCACATCGTGTATGCGCCCATAGGGCCCACACTCGCTTTCGTTGCCCTGAGCCATAAAAATGCCGCGCATCGCGCGGCATTTTTTAGTGGGTCAAGGACAATACCCTTGGCAGGGTATTGGGGTGCAACCCCTAACGCCCTTCCCCTTATTCCGTCACACCCTCGGTCTGTGCAGGGCGACGGTTTCCTGGAAGCGTGTCTGGGAGGGCGTGCCGGTGACTTTCTCTTTCACGGGAAACGTTTGGTCGTAAAGCGCGGCGGCGGCGGGATCGATATGGTAAACGTCGCCTTCCAGAAAGCGCCCGCGGACGTGCTTGAGCGCGCCGGGCCGAAGTTCCACGGCCTGGAGCGCGTCGTGATAGCGGTTGTCCTCCGTCCCCACGCCGAAGCGCTCCGCCGGGAGGAAACCGATGCGGCCGTAAATCGCGGGATCGCCGTAGATGAACACGGCGGGATAGCC
>JAEWNM010000035.1 GCA_023392755.1 Bacillota bacterium | reverse complement strand
GTCATAATCCGCGCCGTGGCAGTTGAGCAGCGCCAGGTCCACCCATACGCCATGGATGCGCCACCAGGCATGGGCGCTTAAGATCGTCCGCGCCAGCGGCAGGTGCTCCCTGCGAAAAATTTCAACTGTGATGATGGGGAGGTCGCCGCTTATGCCCAGCCCCCACAGCGATTGCCAGGATACGGGCACAGGGCTTTCCGGCGAAGCGCCGGGCTGGCCTGTGTAAATGAGGCAGCCGGTCATACGCCCAAACAGGTTCTGGCCGGCCACATCAATGGCCAGGTACTTCGCGGACACCAGTCCCTGGGTGATGGATAGCTCCCTGGCCCGTTTCAAATCGTCCGGCGTTTCATATCGTGCCGCCATGGCCTGGGGCTGCTGATCCTCCTCCACCAGCATTGTGCAAAACGTAAGATGCGCCCTGCCGTGGGCCGGGAGCAGGAACTGGGTGCGCAGGCTCATGCATGGGCTGACAACAGCCCCCACCTTGCCCGATACGGTGCGCAGGCTTTCCATCATCTGGCGCGGGGCATGGATGCTTCCCCCGCGGCCCAGAAAGGCACAGCGGTCGGACTGGGCAACGGTATGGATAAGGCTGACGTCGGAACCCAGGGCATGTATCAGTACCTGCCGGGGGTCGGACCCATCCCTTGGCCTGCGGCGGGCGGTGAGGCCGTTTTTGCCTGACCGGGCCGTTTCAATAAACAGGTTGCGGAAGGCCGGGTGGGCCGCGTCGGCTTTCTGGCCGCTCAGCGCCAGTTCAAAGTAACTGGCGGCTTCCAGCATCCGTTCACGGTTGGAATGGTTCACAATTTCCAAAAGGTGGAGCGCTGCCCCGTCCAGTGGATTGACAAAGCAGGATAGCCGGCTTTCGATGCCTAGATGCGTTCTGGAAAACACCGCCTGACCTGTTTCAAATACCGTCTCGCCAGGCAGCTCCTGCGCGGTTGGCTGCCACAGCACATCCTCCTGGGCATCCCTCAAATAAAATTGCATGCCGTCCTCATCCCCGGCTATGCCGCGGAAACGGGATATCATCACCCCGTCCTTGGCCAGATAGCCGCCGCCCTGGGCGGTTACGCAAAGCGTGGTGCCGCTGCCGTGCAGAAGATGAACGTCAATGGGAAAAGTAGTGAGTGCGGCTTGCCGGCGTGCGCACCTTGGCGCGGAGGAACCGGGCCGGGGTCGGGGCATGGATTTCCGTGGATGCAGCACGTTTTTCGGCATCTTTTCCTGCAGTAGAAGGCTGTAGGCCCTGGCGCTGGGCAGCGCGTCGAAATATCTGACCAGCGCGTTTTTGCAAAGCAGGTTGCAAAGCGCGCACAGGAGCATGCCCTGGTGGTGGCTCATATGGCTGCGCACCAGTTCAAAAGGCTTGCCTTCGCCTATGCGGGAAGCATTGAAGTCGGCAGCCTCAAAAAAACCCAGGTGGCTGTCCCAGCCCATAGATTTCATTTTCACCAGGTTTTGCCTGGCTTCTTCAGGGTACAGGGGCAGTGCAAGGCCGCTGGCATACGGCGATATTACCCCCTCCGCAGGGATGTTGCCAAGGGCCAGGGCAGGCAGGCCAAAGGCTTGATACTGGTAGTTCAGCGACGGATCAAAGGCGTAATAACCGCTTTCGCTTACGCCCCACACGCCGCCCGTTAAGTGGTGCATCTGGTTTTTTACCGCGCGGCGGCAGGCGGTGTCCAGCAGCGTATCGCGGGTCAGGGGCAGTAAAAGGTTGGGCATCAGGTATTCAAACATGGTGCCGCTCCAGGAAACCAGGGTGGGCTTGCCCCGGGCTTTGACCAGCGTGCGGCTCAAACGGTACCAGTGCCGGGTGGATACCTGCCGCGTCATGACCGCCACAAAGCTCAAGAGCCGCGATTCGCTGGCCAGCAAATCGTACCGTGAGTCGCCCGGTTCCTCCTCCCGGGTATCAATTCCCACGTAAAACAGCTCCGCCTTGGAATCGTACAGCTTTTTGAAATCCATTTGCAGCGCCAGATCGTCCATCCTGGCGGCCAGTCCGCGCAGCGACGCGTCCAGCGAGGCGGCCAGCGTGCGTATCACCTGTGCGCAGCACATCAGGCAGGCGGCCAGGTTGCCGCTGTCCACGGAGGAAACGTAGCTGGGTTTCAGCGGTTCCAGCGTCCTTGTGTCATACCAGTTGTAAAAGTGGCCTTCCCACAGGTGCAGCTTTTCCATGGTGGATACTGTTTTTTCCATGCGCCTTGCCATTTCGTCCGGCTCAAGCAATTTCAATGCCTGGGCGGCGGCGCAGGACAGCAGATACAGGCCGATGTTGGTGGGTGAGGTACGGTGGGCAAGGCCTTTGTCGGGATGGATTTGCAGGTTATCCGGAGGCAGGTAGTGGTCTGAGGCGGTAACGACCTTTTCAAAATAACGCCAGGTGGAGCCGGCCATATCTTTCAGCTGGCCCTTTTTCTCCTCCTCCAGGAAAAGCTCCTGGTGCAGCGGCGCGTCAAGGAATGAGGCCGCGAAAGGGAACACAATCCATAGCCCGGCAATAACGATGCCGGGGAACACCCATCCAGATACCGCCGAAAAAACCGCCATGGCCCCACCCAGAACCCAATGGGCCCATAAGCCGGAGGTGTATGGCGCGGCGGCACCCTGCTCCGTTTGGGCGGCGGTCACCCATTGCAGCATGTGCTTGCGGGAAATGGCCACCCGGTACACGGTGCGCAATGCCGCGTCCAGCAGCGTTTGTATTTCATAGGGCAAAGCCCACAGCCGGACAAAAAACGCTGCCAGCGGTTTCGGGTGGAAAAATGCGCTAGGATTTTGGAGTACAAGCAGCAGCAGCATCAAATACGGCCTGTTGGACGCGGCACAATACAGGAGAAGAACACCCTGGGCCGCGGGTACAAGGCTGCGGCGCATATTATCCCAGATTTTGTGGCGGGAGAACCGTGCAAGGGGATTTTTTTGTATGCGGCTGCCTTGGTATAGCCTGGGGAAGAGCCAGGGCAAAAGCTGCCAGTCGCCCCTGGTCCAGCGGTGGAGGCGCTTCATCCAGCTGCGCAGGGTGGCGGGCTGTCCGTCGTACAAAGCGATATCGCCCAGCAGCGCGCTGCCGGACAGTTCCCCCTCCAGCAGGTCATGGCTCAAAATGGAGTAAGGCGCAATGCGCCCATCCACCGCCTCCATAAAGGCGGCGGGTTCATAGATGCCCTTGCCGGCAAAGGAACCGGCATTGCACAAATCCTGATACAGATCGCTGACGGCGGCATTGTACGGGTCCACGCCGCCCCGCCCGCCCAGTATGGCACTGATGCGGGTCTGCACCGTGTCTGCGGCCACCTCCATCCGGGGCTGAAGGATGCTCTTTCCGCGAAGCTTGCCTTCGAACACCTGACGCTTTTGCAGCGGATGCACCATGGCACCGATCAGGCGCAGCGCGCTGCCGGGCGGCAGTATGGTGTCGCTGTCCAAGGTGATGACGTAGGCATATTTGTGGGTGAATTCATCGGGCGGGCGGGATGCGTACAAAAAGGAATCCTCACCCGGCAGGCCCAGCAGCATACGGTTGAGTGCCTCCAGCGCGCCGCGCTTGCGTTCGCGGCCCATGTAGCATTTTTCCTGCTGGCTATAGGTGCGGGCACGCTGCAGATAGGAAAAGCCGCCGCCAAATTCCTGGCACAGCGCCTCGACGCCCGCCCTTGCCGCG
>JAEWNM010000016.1 GCA_023392755.1 Bacillota bacterium | reverse complement strand
CCGCCAGGGCCGCATTGCCGCCGACAACATTGCGGGCGGAAGCGCAAGGTATACGGGCACCCAGGGCACGGCCATCGCCAAGGTGTTCGACCTTGCCGCCGCAAGCACCGGCGCCAATGAAAAGGTTCTCAAAAGGCAGGGGCTTGCAAAGGGCCGCGATTACGAAAGCCTTATCATTACCCAAAATTCCCACGCCGGGTACTATCCCGGCGCAATGCCGCTGACGCTGAAGCTTTTGTTCAGAAAGGACGGCAGCGGGATTCTTGGCGCGCAGATCGTAGGCCGGGAGGGCGTGGACAAGCGCATCGACGTACTTGCCACCGCTATCCGCCTGAATGCCTCCGTATGGGACTTGAAGGACCTGGAGCTGGCCTACGCGCCGCCTTATTCATCCGCCAAGGACCCGATCAACATGGCCGGCTTTATGGCGGAGAATATCCTCATGGGCAGGGCGGCCCTTGCGGACTGGGACGCGCTGGAGCAGGAAGGCGGCGGCCATATCGTGCTGGACGTGCGGGAGGAAGCCGAACGCATGGTCTATGAGGTGCCGGACTCCCGGCATATCCCCCTGGGTCAGCTGCGGGACAGGCTTGGGGAGCTTGACAGAACCAAGGAAGTGGTCGTATTTTGCGCCATCGGCGTGCGTGCGTACAACGCGACGCGCATTTTGATGGAGCACGGCTTTGAACGCGTCAAGGTTTACCCGGGCGGCACAAAGTTTTACGCTTCGACCCATTATCAAAGCAAGGAGGCGTCATCCATGCTTCAAAATGCCGCTGTTTCCGATTCCGGCCATCAGGATACCGCTGATGTGGCCGTGGCCTCCATGCGTCTGGACTGTTCGGGGCTGCAATGCCCCGGCCCCATCATGAAGGTGTTCGAGGCCATGAAGAACCTTAAGGACGGCGACGTGATCGAGGTGTCGGCCAATGACCCGGGCTTTGCCCGCGACATCGTCTCCTGGTGCCGGCGCACGGGAAACACGCTGGTTGCAAACACGCAGCGGGGAAAGGAATATGTGGCGCTGGTGAAAAAGGGGGCTCCTTCCGTACCTGGCGCGGATATCCCCAAGAATGAGGGAAAAACCATTATCGTGTTCAGCGGCGACCTGGACAAGGTGCTGGCATCCTTTATCATCGCCAACGGCGCCGCGGCCATGGGCCGCCCTGTAACCATGTTCTTCACCTTTTGGGGCCTGAACGTTTTGCGCAGGGGCAACAGGCAGAAGGTGAAGAAATCCTTTATCGAAGCCATGTTCGGGGGGATGATGCCCCGCGGCGCGGATAGGCTGAAGCTATCCAAAATGAACATGGGCGGTATGGGCACCGCCATGATGAAGATGGTCATGCGCAGCAAAAATGTGGATTCACTGGAGGAGCTCATGCATAAAGCCATGCAAAGCGGCATCAGGCTGGTGGCCTGCACCATGAGCATGGATGTGATGGGAATCCGCAAGGAGGAGCTTATTGACGGCGTGGAGCTGGCCGGGGTGGGGGCATATCTTGGCGATGCCGAAGAATCGAATGTGAATCTGTTTATTTGAGGCGGCGGCAGGCGGGGCACTGGCCCTGTTTTGAATGCAATCTCATAAAATTGCGTGCTCGCTGTTTCACACGGGGAATTGATGTTGATAATTATCCCAGAGCGAGCAAGAAATATTGCAAAATAGCAAGGAGGAATAAAACATGGAAACTGCCAACGGTTTCAATCGTATGCCCCTCATTGGAGATGCCGCGCCTTCCTTCACCGCCGTAACGACCCAAGGGCCAATACATTTCCCGGAGGATTTCAAAGGCAAGTGGGTCATACTGTTTTCCCATCCCGCCGACTTCACGCCTGTTTGCACCACGGAATTTATGACATTCGCCTCCATGGCGGATGAGTTCAAGGCGCTGAACACCGAGCTTATTGGCCTGTCCGTCGACTCCCTGTACGCGCACATTGCCTGGCTGCGCAAAATACAGGAGCTGGAATGGAACGGCAAGAAGAACATTGAGGTCAAGTTTCCCCTGATTGAGGATATCCGCATGGAAGTGGCCAATATGTATGGCATGATCCAGCCGGGCCAGTCCAACACCCAGGCTGTCCGCGCAGTGTTCATCATTGATCCGCAGGCCAAGATACGCACCATTTTGTACTACCCGCTTTCCACAGGGCGGAATTTTGATGAAATCAAGCGCATCATACAGGCGCTTCAAAAGGCGGACGCGGACAAGGTGGCCACCCCTGCCGATTGGCGGCCGGGCGATGATGTCATTATCCCCACCGCAGGCTCCTGCGGCACTGCCAAGGAACGCATGGAAAGCAAGGATGATGACAAGTACTGCCTTGACTGGTTTATGTGCTTTAAAAGGGAAAAGAAAGCCTGAGCTTTCGAATTGCTCAATGGCTGAAGTATCCGTAAGCAGATTCGTTCCATACAGCATAACCGCCCGGCTGATTGCCGGGCGGTTCAGTGTATCAACAAAGTGGCTGTCGCCACTTTGTTGAGTTTTTCCCTCGCTGCACTGCAAAAGGCTGCGCCTTTTGCGGCCGTTTGCTCGGGCAAGGAGAGAATTTCTTCGAAATTCTTGCGCAAACCACCGCACATGTCGCTGGTTTGCGATCTAGAATCGGAGGCTCCGTAACCCCGACCCTGCCAGTGGCAGAAATGGGAGGGGTGGAGGAGGCTGGCGAAACAAGCGATGGGGGCTCCGTAACCCCGACTCCGCCAGTGGCGGATTAAGGAGGGGTGAAGGAGGCTGACGAAACAAGCCGTGGGAGCGGTAGTGAACCACGGTGCCGATTGAGTCAGATGGGAGTAGCGAACCAGCGCGCCGATTGAGCCAGATGGACCACGGCCCTCCGATACCTCCCTGGTTTTTTTGATGATCTGAACCGCCTGGCTGATTGCCGGGCGGTTATGTTATGGCTTCTGCCCGCAAATTAGCCTACTCAGCAATGTGCGCTTAACATATATCACCGCGGGATACGCAGTCATGCGCGCCCATTGGCGGCACATGCAAGGCCGGGCCAGCCGCCGGAGGCAATGGTAAACGCCTGCCGGCGGAACTCACCGCGGAAGGCTTGCGCAACCTATCCTTCGCCTTTTGAACAATAAACATATTCCATGGTGCTTGCCATAGAGTGGGCAATCTGTTACCATATTTTTACCGGAAGCGAGGTATCACAAAATAACATAAATCAGCAGGGAGACTTATTATGCGTATACGCCTTGAAACCGCACGATTGCTGCTGCGCCCGTTTAGCGAAGCAGACGCTGAAGCCGCAAGCCGCAACAGCAAGCAGCCTGTTGTTGCGCACTTCCTTTCAGACATGATTTTGGAGACCGCCGAAAAAGCGCGCGGATGGATAGCCTGGATACAGTCAAAGCTGAATATGGAGAAGCCGTTCATGGTGCTGGCCGTAGAACTGAAATCAAACGAAGAAGTCATTGGCCTTGTCGGCGTGGCCCCCAAAGAGGAGATTGGGGGAGAAACCGAGATTTTGTTTGCCATAGCCGATGAGCACCAAAACAAAGGATACGCGGCGGAGGCGGGGCAGGCGATGATGAACTGGTTTTTTGACGGGATAGGCAAAGACTCATTATCGGCTATCGTCAAGCCGGAAAACAAGCCTTCGCGGCGTGTTATTGAAAAGCTTGGGTTTGTATATTGTGACACCCGCATTTTGGCCTACGACGGCGAGCCCTGCGTTTTTGACTATTTCAAGTACCAGCGGGTGAAGTAAGCGGTTTGCAAAGACCAATACAACAGGGGATGCTGCGCCAGGGTTGCATTTTGCATAATATTTTGAAGAAGAAGGATTTCGCGTCTTTTGACGCGACCAAAGGGCTTTCCGGTCGGTCTTTGGAAACCTTCGGACGCCATCTTCTACAGGGTTATTGCCATTTTGACCTAAAACAAGCAAAAGGGGTTTCGTGCCCGCGGGCACGAACAGGGCTTTCCGGTCGCCCTGGACCTTCGGATGCCATCTTTCCAGATGAATTTTGCCCCTTTGACTTAAGACAATCAGAAGGGGTTTCGTGCCTGCGGGCACGACCAGGGCTTTCCGATCGCCCTGGACCTTCGGGCCAGCCTCCTCCACATCGCCCTATTCCGCCACAGGCGGGGGCGATGTTACGGAGCTATGGACCTTCGGGCACCATCTCCTGAATAGTTTTCCATTATGCGACTGTCACGACGGCCCCTCAGACCATCAAAAAAACAGAAAGGTATCGGAGGGCTAAAGTCCATCTTGCTCAAGGGCACGCTCACAAAAGGGCTATCGCTCCAAGGTCGCATTTTGCATAATGTTTTCAAGAAACAGGATTTCGCGTCTTTTGACGCGACCAAAGGGCTTTCCGGTCGGCCCAGCCCGCTCAATAGTTGCACTGCTTCACAGTCGTTCGCATTGCTTCTTTTCGCTGGCCTCCTTCATCTCGCTTCATCCGACACAGTCGGCGCTCGATTCCGGAGCCTTTGGAAACCTTCGGATGTCATCCCTGAATAGTTATACAGTTATGCAGCTAGCGGGACGACCTTTTTTCATTTAAACCCGGCTTTCGCCGCCCGGAATTGCGCAGCTTGCCGCTGCGACATGTCAAGCGCCGCATCTTGCTTATCCACAGGTCATTGAAGGCGTATGGGGATAGAGCGCCCGGAATCCTTGTTCCCCTTGTCATCACAAACGACAAGTATCATTTCAGCCGGCCAGCCATCGCCCTGGGGCGGGGTTACGCGCAGCATAAGGGGCATGATCCCCGGCCCTTCCCTATAGGACCAGTACGCGACGCCGGCAAGGCCCACCTGGATGCCATCCGGTGTAAACAGCTGCGCGCCGCCCCACCTGAACGCCTCCTCTTCCAGCGGGCTTGGCTCCTTGCCGGGCCAGGTTTCATTGTTCGGAATTGATTCGCCCGGTGCTTGCGCATTGGCTTGCGTTTTATCCGTAATAACCAGCAGGACCGCGCCGGAAAGGGGAGAAAACTCCGCCTCCGTCATGGCGATATGGAAGTCTCCCACAAAGGTATCCGCAGGGCCGGCTGTACGCACCCACTTCCTTGCATCCTGCGCATTCAGGGAAAATGTCAGTTCCGAAGGTACATAGGTTCTCCCCGCCTCATCCTTGCGCAGCGGAAGCCCCACCGTAAAGACGCCTTCGGGATGGACATCCTGATCCGACAAAAGCGCCGAAAAGGAGTACAGCATTTCACCGGACAGGTCGCCAGGCTCCTCCCCCACATCACTGAGCATGACATCCTGCCCGTTGATTGATACCCAATCGCAGCAGGAAAGCACCCCGTCCAGCCCGGCCGCCTCCATGGGATGATATTTGTCTTCCTCCGCAAGCAGCTGTGAGGCGCTCCGGTCCCTGACGGAATAGACCACCCGAAGCTCCTTCCCGTCATAGATGGCTTCCCGCACTTCAACATCCACATGGTCATAGCTGACACGGACAAGATTCCGCCGCGTCAGGTCATAGGCGCCCTCCTGAACATAGGAGGCAGGATGATCGGCAGGCATAGGGAAGCCAAAAATACGATAACCAAGGGCGGCGGCTATCGCGGCGGCGGCCAGCGCCAGAAGCAGCACCGCGGCCAGTATGAGCACTGCCATACGCCTGGCATTAGGCACGGCAGGTTTTGCCCGGCTTCCGCTTTCCATGGAAGCGATATCCCGCCGGATGCCAAGCCAGGTCCTGTCCTCATGGGCAAAGTCGCTCTCGCCGCCCGGCGTCTCCAGAGCGGCAAAGCATTCCTTCAAAAGCCCGCCGTCGATTTCACGTACGGGTAGCATGAGCTGCCCGCAAATGATTTTTTCGATCTCTTCCCGGTTCAGGCTCTCCTTGGCAAGGGCGGTCTGAAGCCACGCCCTGTACCGCCGCCGATCCGTGTATTTCATGGGCTGCCTCCCCCTCAAATGATTATGTCAAAACAGGTCAAAGACCTAACAAAAACAGGAGCACAACGGCAGAATATATTTCCGGGTGCTCGAGCACCTTTTTTTTCAGGCGGCTGATACGCATGCGCACACAGGATTCCGTTATCCCCAGCCGCCGCGCCAGGTCAAGGGCGGGAACGCGCTCTATCAGATACAGGTGGAACAATGCCGCGTTTTCTTTGCCCAGCAGTTCTTCCATCGCATGCTGACGTTCCTTATCCCACAGCGTTTGAAAGTCCTCCGGACCAACGCTCAGCCTTTCCTCCCGGCTATGGGCGCCGCTTTGAACCTGGTCGTCCAGGGAAAAGCCGCTCCTTTTTTGCTCTTTTCGTATTTGGCGAAACTGTGCCAGCTGCCTTCTGCGCATTGCCTCCACCAGCCAGCCCACCACATTGGGATGGCTTTTCAGCTTTGCGCGTTTTGACCACGCCAGCATAAACACCTCATGAATCTCGTCTTCAATTCTATCTTTATATGACGTATCCGGTCCCATCAAAAACAGCCCAAGGCGGTACAAAAGCCTGTAATTGTTATGATACAGCTCCTCAAGCCACAAAGCATCCTCCAACATGGGTCCTCCCCTCGTGACGCATGAGACAAATGACAGTATACTCCAAAAACGATCAAAGGCAACCTTTCCATCACCATCGTGTTATGTTCTTGCATTCAGCCGGCATGAACATACCGGAGGCATAAAAAAGGGACAGACAGTGCCTGACCGTGAAAAGGAGAATGCTTATGAAAAGGATGACGGGTATTTTGATTATTGCCGCGCTGCTCGCTGGGGCGTTATTTACCGCGCAGGCCGGCACAGCCGACGCCAAGCAATGCACCATAACGGAAATAAAAGAGCAGGCCGCCCCCGGCTGGCAAAAAACGTATGAGGCGCACGGGCGCACAATTGTTGTGGATATTCCGATTCAGGTACCGGAAACAGACATGTTCCCCGCGCTGGTGGCCGTACCCATGCCCCCGGCGGACGGCATCCCCATAACGGATTGGCACGGACACGTTCTTGCGAGCGATAAGTTTTTCAATGAGGCCGGTTTTTTTCGCTGGGATTCACCCACCGGAGAAATAAAAACGGAGGCGGCGCAAAAAAACCTGAAGGACCCGCCCAGAGGAATGGATGTTATGCCTGTCGTACGTAAGTTTAATCAGTTGGAGTGGGACGCCGCCTATGCCTACAACAACACCTATACCGTACGGGATGCCGATACGCTGATGAAAACCAAGTGGAACGCGTACTTCCCCAATGAAAAAATCGTGTTGATGCCGCATTGGGTTCATGCCCGCGGGGAAATGCGGTTTTATGACGAGAAGACCGACACTTATTCCGGAGACCCGTGGCCGGAATTTCAGGCCCCGCTGATGGTATACTTTGACCAGGTCATACGCGGGATTCCCCTGCTATGCTATCCATCAGACAGCTTTGCGCATTATGCCGGAATGGTGAAAAAGGAAATCCGGGGATATGCAGGCGGAATCGCGATTATACAGGGGATGAAAGATATTGGCCTTGAGGGCATGTACTATAGCATGCAATACTCCCTGCTCAAGGAACAGCAGGAGCTATTGCAGGATGTGCCTTTATGCGGCCTGGACCGGGTTATCGGCACGTTTGAGCAGCTTATTGCAAAAGGCAAGCTTCGCACAGTGGCAAGCCTGCGGCTGGGCTACGTGGCCTGGTACAACAAAGGCGAACCGGAAAGCTATACCTTGCTGCCCACCTGGGTGCTGGAAGGCGAACTGTTCCAAAAAGCCAATACGGAACGCCAGCGGCCTTTGACACAAAATATGGATGTACCCGGGGAATATGGGCCCATCCTTGTGAATGCGCAAACCGGAGAGCTTATTGACCCCTGGAACGCAAGCCCCGACCGCTCCTTTGACAAGCCGGATATCCTACCGTGGAAATAGAGGAGGATGTATGATGATGGTTCCTCATAGCAAGGGAGGAGCGGCCGGCCCGTTGGCATCATCAGGAATCGGTTTTGCCGTCAATCCACAATGAACAGCTTGGCCCCCGTACTGGTCACCGACCGGTGGGAGCTTGCCCCGTCCGCCGCCTGATAGCTCATGCCCGGCGTCAATACAAACTTTCGGCCGTCCTCCAGCTCCGTAATCAGCTCCCCTTCCAGCACAAGCAGCACATGGCCCCTTTGGCACCAATGGTCGGCCATATAGCCGGGGGTATATTCCACCATGCGCACGCGGATATTGCCGATTTCCAGGGTGCGCCAATACGCGTCGCCTGTGGTGCCCGGGTGCTTTGTGGGGGTTAGCTTGCTCCAGTCCGTTACGCCAAAGGGAACATTTTCGATTTTCATATTGTCATCCTCCGCCGCTGTATTGACAGGCCGCGCTCCATGATGATCCCAAATGAAACCCAAGAGGGATGAATGGCATCGGCTTGTGGTGTATTATACACCCCAGTGCATCAACAAAGTGGCTGACGCCACTTTGTTGAATTTTTCCCTCGCTTCACTGCAAAATGGCGATGCCATTTTGCGGCCGTTTGCTCGGGCAAGGAGAGAATTTCTTCGAAATTCCTTCGCAAACCTCCGCAACCTCAATCGGCGCGGCTTACAGCCGCTTGTTTCGGTTGATTCGTTCGGCTCGCCCTTTGCTGCCACTGGCAGCGCTCACCTCTCTCACCGCACATGTCGCTGGTTTGCGATCTAGCATCGGAGAGCTTCGGCCCTCCGATACCTCCCCGGGTTTTTTTGATGGTCTGTGGTGTATTATACACCTATATAATGGATTTTGGTATCAGTTTGGGCATTAAATTGACAGATACCGGCAAATATGCCTCCCGTCAATAGATGGCCTCCGCAAGAAAAAGCAGAAGCAGAAGCAGCCCGAAATTGACGCACGTGAACACGCCCAGGTATTGCCTTGCCCGCGCGCCCTGCGCCCTGCAATACAGCTTGAAGGAAATCAAGCTGGCCATGGACGCGATAAGCGTTCCCAGGCCGCCGATATTGGTGCCGGTGACAAGCGCCCTGCCGTGATCTGTAAATTCAGAAAGCATCAGCGCGGCGGGCACATTGCTTACAAACTGGCTGACGATGGCGGAAACCAAAATCTCCCGGCCGCCGAGCAGCTTTCCAAAAAGATTCCGCACGGCTTCCATCCGGCCAAGGTTGCCCACAAAAACAAAGAAGAAGCAAAAGGTGATGAGCAGGCTGTAGTCCACCTTTGCCAAGGCGCGCCTGTCGGTAAACAGAAGCACGGCCACCGTGGCCGCAGCCGCGGCGGGGTATGGGACGAACCGAAGCACCGCCGCTATGCACAGCAGGAACAGACCGGCCAGCGGATATATGGAAGCATCCATTTTGAAGGCTGTCCCCGGATGATTGGCCCGCGGGGGCAGGCTTGTTTTGGGAAGCAAAAAGCACAGCCCCCAAACGGCAATCAGCGAAACAAGGCCCACGGGCAGAACGGCGGTGAAGAAATCCGCGCCGCTCATGGTATAGGCGGAATACAGATACAGGTTTTGAGGGTTGCCAAAAGGCGTCAGCATGCTGCCCAGGTTCGCCGCCACCGTTTGCAGCACCACCGTTATCAGCATGGCACGGCTGTCATCCCCCATCAGGATTAGGGCAAGGGGCACAAAGGTGATCAGCGCCACATCGTTGGTGATGAGCATGGAGCTTGCATAGCACAAAAGCACAAGCATGGTTCCCAGCCCCCGGCGGCTATGGGCGCGGCGCACAAAGAACCCAGCCGTGGCATCCAGCAGCCCTTTTCGGCCAAGAGCGCATACGACTGCCATCAGGGAAAACAGCAGTGCCAGCGTGCGGATATCGATATAATCGAAATAAGCCGCGGAGGGAGGCACAATAAAGGCGGTGGCGGCGGCCAGAGCGCCGGATATCCAAAGCACCGGGTCTTTTTTGATATGTGCCAGAAGCGTTTTTCCCATGAGAACCTCCGCCTGTTTTCATCACACGCCGCCTATTTTATCACGCCCTGTATGACAGCGCAATCAAGAAAGACGCGGGCACCTGGCAGAGGCTGAACAAAACAATAGGGGCGGCATCCCGCCCGCAATCGCGGGCCTGGATACCGCCCCCCTGCCTTTTCGCATTAGGCCGACTTCTCGCCCGGCTCCAGCACGGAAAGCAGCTGTCCAAGGTCTTTTTTCCCGAAGAAGGTCTGTTCATCGTTGACAATCAGGCAAGGCACGCTCATTACGTGATATTTTTCCCGGAGGGTGGGATAGTGCGCCACGTCGAACACCTCCGCCTCCACGCCGGGATTCTCCAGCGCGACGCGCTGGGCCGCGACCACCAGATCGGGGCACATGGTGCAGGTGAGGGTTACGAGGATTTTCAGGTTGCGTTTCCCTTGCAGCATTTGCGCCCGTTTCAGGGCCTTGTCATCCTCCGGCTCCCCCACACCGCCGGCGTATTTTAGGGTAGTCAGAAAGCTGTTGAATTCATGGCCGCCCGGCACGCCGTGAAACTGCACGCGCAGATAATTGCCGCCGCTATCGGACAGGCGGATGGCAGGGTACCACTGCCCCGGCGGATAGGCTGCCTTTTTTTCCAGCCGCACGGCCACATTTTCATGAATATCCGTAATTTCGGCAAGGAACGATTCCACCTTGCGGGACAGGGCGCTGTCATCCAGAAGCCCTTCCAGCGTTACCCTGCGCCGGAAGGCGGAAAACATCTCCATCAGCCTCTCCCGCACAGCGGCCGGAATCATGGCCGTGCCGCCCTCCTTCGCCGCCGGCCTGGCGGACGCCAAATCGGGCCGCGCGTTTCGGGTGGGCTGCCCGCGCATGCCCCTTTCGTAGCCCGCCTGATGCAGCCCGGCAATGACCCTCTCCAGGGATGTCGCGGCAACGGCCCCGTCGGCAACGGCGGTTACCACCTGCCGAAGCTCCTTTACGCAAAGGTCCCCCGCCGCGTAAACCCCGTCAAGGCTTGTCTTGCGGTTTTCGTCGGTCAGCACATAACCTTCCTGGGTAAGCGCCACCTTGTCCCTGAGCAGCGATGTGGATGGCACATACCCCGCGAATATGAACATGCCGAACTTTTCACCGGGCGCAACGCTGTATTCCCATGTTTTTTGCGTGTGGTTATCCCTGAATACGGCCCGCGATAAAGATGTGTCCCCCTCCACCCCCACAACCTCCGTATGGTAGGAAACCCTGATTTTGGGATGCTCCTTGGCGTGGTGGGCAATGGCATCGCCGCAGGTGAAATCATCCTCCCGGACGATGATGTGCACCTGGCGGGCGTACCTTGTGAGGAACACGGCCTCCTCCGCCGCGGCGAACCCGCCGCCAATGACAAATACATCCATTCCGGTAAAGAATTCACCGTCGCAGGTGGCACAGTAGGCTACGCCGCGGCCCTGAAGTTCGGCTTCGCCGGGAAAGCCCAGCTTGCGCGGGTTGGCGCCCATGGCGGCCACAAGGCCCAGGGCGGTATACGTGCCGCGGGAAGTTATAGCCGTTTTCACAGGCTGGTCGAGCACAAGATCAGTCACCTCGGCGGTTAGAAACGCCGCGCCAAACTGCTCCGCCTGCCTGCGCATGATGTCGGTCAGCTCCTGACCGCTGGCGGCGAGCACGCCGGGATAGTTAACGACCTCCGACGTGATGGCTACCTGCCCGCCCGGCTGGCCTTTTTCGATCACCAGCACGCTGTATTGGGCGCGGGCCAGGTAGATGGCGGCGGAAAGCCCTGCCGGGCCGGCCCCTACGATGATGACGTCATAATGATTCTCCATGGCAGCCTCCACAAATACGGAAATTGCTTTTCACTTGACTATATACCCAATGCCACGGGAAAATAAACGGCTTTCTCCACGAGATACGATTGTACATATACGCTGCCGCCGCTGCTGTGAAGCGTCACCGTAAGCGCCTTTTCTGGATTTTCCACCGCAAATTCGGCCTCCAGCCACTGAAGGCTGCCGGAGGGCACAAAGGTTTGCTCCTGGCCGCCGCAGCGCAGTATAAGCTCCGCCCGCTCCTCCCCCGCCCTGGCCAGCAGCTTCAAAACAATGCCGCCCTTTTGCCGCATCACCCTGTCAAAAAGCGTAAAGCGGCTCCCCGGCTGTACAAAATTTTCGTTAAGGCCTGAAAGACCGCTGTGAAAAACGGGCTGGCCGGGTGTCAGCCCGATTACGCAATAACCGCCGTTTGACGTGGATACGGCATTGGCCCGCGCCTGTTTTGAAAGCGTGAGGGCATATAAAATGTCGTTGGTCATGATCAGCCTGTCCGGAGCGGGGATTGCGTTTACGGCATTTTCCCACCAGCAGGGGGCGGGCGTGAAGCCGGACAGGGAGCCGTCCGCGCTGGCGTTTTCAAGAAGGTCGTCCAGTTCCACAATGGGCAGCCGAAAACGGGAGGCCACATCCAGCTCCGCCGCCTCCGGCCAGAAGCAGGCGCCGTCCCGCACGACCCCAAGGCTGCCGCCGATGCCACAAAGGGCCACGGCTTCCCCGGCATCACGGGGGAAGACGGAACCTGTGTGATAGCGGTTGACCGTAATATCCAAAACACCGTTTACCGCAAACGCACAAGCCAGAAAAACACACAGCGCCCGCCGCTCCCAGGCACCATACCCGTGGCGCTTCATGCGGCAAACCATTACCGCCCAGAACACAATTGAAACCACAAGCCACGCAAGCGTGCCGCTGAAATCCCGCGCCTTTATGGATGCGGCCGTCAGCAAAAGCGCATCCACCGGATGGCTGTACCCATTCAGCCGGACTTGCCCAACCCGGCAGATGACGCAAATCACAAAAACGGCCGACAGCAGGAAAAATGGTTTGTTTGGCCGCTTGCCAGAAATGGCCGGAGAAAGCATGTAAGCCATCAATATTGGCAAAAAGGCCGCCACATACCGCACATGAACGCGTATGTCACAAGGATCGCCGCCGGTGTACTCATCATAGAAAATGACATAAACGCTTCCTGCGGTAACGGCCAGCAGCGAAAACAGCGCCGTTTTGAGCAGCAGCCGCTCTTTTCCCGCGAATACACCGATATGGGCGGCGGGCAGGCATAGCGGCAAAAAGCCAAAGGCCAGGGGCACGAAGGCCGCATACAAGGCCAGCCCATTGCCCGTTTGCAGCAAATGATCCCAGGTGA
>JAEWNM010000374.1 GCA_023392755.1 Bacillota bacterium | reverse complement strand
ACGGTAACCAGCCCGGCGCCGGTGCGCAGCGCAGCCAGCGCACAGATGGCCGCCGCGCCCGCCATGCCAAATGACCCGGCCACCACGAGCACGCGCCCGTAGTCGCCCTTGTGGGTGTCCCTCCGCCTTTTGGGCAGCAGGGCGGCAAGATCGTCTGGCAGCAGCATATCCATGCCCGGCGCGTCGTCCATCCCATGGGGCAATCCAATATCCGCCACCGTCACACGCCCCGCGTATTCCGGGCCTTTGTTCAGAAACAGCCCAAGCTTGGGGCGGTGAAAGGTTATCGTCTCCGTGGCGCGGATGGCATCGCCCATCACCATGCCGGTAAGGCCGCTGAGCCCGGAGGGGATGTCCACCGACACTACGGGAATGCCGCTTTCATTTACTTTCCTGGCCAGCGCAAAGGCAACGCCCTGCACAGGCTGGGAAAGGCCCGTGCCGAACAGCGCGTCCACGATGCAGCCAACCTCCGGGCCGATGGCCGGAAGCTTTTCGGCAGCATCGCTCAGCCGCAAAATCGGCGCGTCCGGCCAAAGTTTCTTGAGCAGCTGCCTGTTTGATTCGGCGTCCCCCGTCATTTTGCTTGTCAGTTGCCATATTTGCGCCTGCCCGCCCCTTTGGAGCCACAAACGGGCCGCGGCCAGCCCGTCGCCCCCGTTGTTGCCGGGTCCGCACAAAAACAGCACCTGCCCCTTTTGCCCGTCCATCTGCCGCCTTACGGCATCCAGGACCGCCAGCGCCGCGTGTTCCATGAGCAACAGGCCCGGCAGGCCCGTTTCCCGCATGATGCTGCGCTCCACCCGCTTCATTTCCTCCGGCGTGATGGTCCTGTACATTCTACATTCCTCCTCACTCCAGGACGGCCACGGCGGCGGCCAGGTCCTCTTCATGGGTCATGCTCAAATGCATCCGCCGTCCGCCCAATGACTGCATACGCTCAAGGGCCGCGCCCCGAAGTTCATAGTAAGGTTGCCCGGAAGGCCCATGCAATATAATCACATCCTGGGGTCGGATACCGGCAAAGCCTGTGCCCAGGGCCTTCAAAGCCGCCTCCTTGGCGGCAAAGATGGCGGCGGCGCTGTCCGGGCCCATACGCCCGCGGGCAAGAACATACGCCTGCTCCTCCTCGCTGAAATAGCGGGCAAGAAACTTGCCGTTTTCCAGCATACGCTTCATGCGCCCGATCCGGCACATATCCATTCCCAAGCCGATCATGGCGTGTTCCCCGCCAGAACGCCGTTGACGATGGCCCGGGCCATCACTTCGGACGCCAGCGCGCACAGCTGTATGAAGTTCACATCCGCCTCCACGCGCCCCGTGGCCAGCGCAAATACCGTGTCCCCATCCATCTGCGTATGCACAGGCCGGATGGCCCTTGCCAATCCGTCATGGGCGACGGAAGCCAAACGGTTCGCCTGCTCCTTTGTAAGCGCCGCATCGGTGGCAATGACGGCTATGGTGGTATTCTGCCCCGGTTCCGGGATGCGCCTGGGCTTTGGCGCAGGCACATGGCCGTACAGCAGGCTTTCGGCAGGCATACTGGTACCATCCTCCATGGTTGCACAGGCCAGCAGCCTGCCCGTATGGGGATGGTATATGTCCCCCACCGCGTTCACCACAGCAATGGCGCCCACCGTAACCCCGGAGGGGAGAGTGATGGCGGCGCTGCCCAAGCCGCCGTTTTGGGGAATGCCCCCCGGCACCAGCTTGCCTACCGTGGCCCCGGTGCCCGCGCCCACCTGCCCCTGCGTCGTTTCCTTGCCGGCGCGCTCGCAGGCGGCAATGCCCATGGCGGCGTCGGGACGCACTTTGGGGTCGCCCACGGAAAGATCATAAATCACCGCCGCCGGAACGATGGGCACCCGGCATACGCCCATATCGATGCCAACGCCGTTCTGCTCCAGATAGCGCATCACGCCCCCGGCGCTGTCCAGCCCGAACGCGCTGCCGCCCGCAAGCACTATGGCGTTTACCTTTTCCACCAGGTTGCCGGGCTTCAATAAATCCGTTTCCCGCGTGCCGGGTGCCGCTCCCCGCACATCCACGCCGCCCACCGCCCCGTCGCGGCTGAGCAGAACCACCGTAACGCCGGTCCGGGCCGCCCTGTTCTGCGCATGGCCCACCCTGATGCCGTGAACGTCGGTTATGCTTCCCTCAAACAGCTCCATATCAGACATACCCCATCACTCCCCTCACTGATACGTCTCCCGCCAGAACGCGGCGGATGCTTCCGTCCTCCAGTTTTACCAGCAGTGCCCCGTCTTCATCCAGCCCGGCGGCGGTTCCGGAAAAGTCCTCGACGCCGCCCGATACGAGCACCTTCCTGTCCAAGGTGCAGCTTTTCCTTTCATACGCCTGCCGTATTCCCGGCAGCCCTTCCCGCTCCAGGCTGTCCATGCAGCGCTCCATAGCCGCAAGATAGGCCCGGAGTATGGGTGCCCTCTCCACCTTGCGGCCAAGCGCATCCTGAAGAGAAATGGCTTTATCCTTTAAATCAGCCGGATAGGCGGACAGCCCCACGTTAAGCCCAGTTCCCACCACAACATAATCTATGGTCTCCACATCGCCGGAAAGCTCCAGCAAAATGCCGCATACCTTCTTCCCCTCAAGCACAAGGTCGTTGGGCCATTTGATCCGAATGTCAAGCCCGGTAGCTTTTTCCGCCGCCTCCGCCATGGCAATGGCCGCCGCGAAGGTGATGAGCTGCGCCCTGTTCGGGGCAAGGCCGGGCCGTATCAAAAGCGATACCCATAGCCCCTGCCCTTTCCCCGATTCCCATCCCCGGCCCCGGCGCCCGCGCCCCGCCGTCTGCTCTTCACACAGCGCAACCGTACCGTGGGCCGCGCCGCTTTCCGCGGCCTGTTTGAGCACGATATTGGTGGAGGTCATGCTTTGGGAGTACAGCATAGGCGGCTGCCCCGCCCACTTTGTGTCAAGCCCCTTTTTGACAAACACAGGCAGCAGGGAATCCTCCGTCCAGACCAGATGGTATCCTTTTTTCCCGGCGCTCGTAATCACAAAGCCTTGTTCCCTCAGCGCCTCTATACGCTTCCACACCGCCGCGCGGGTCACATGAAGCCGGCGGCTTAGCTCCTCACCGGATATATAGGAAGCTTCCGTCAGCATTTCCAGCATATCGTTCATATGGAGTTCTCCTTCAAGGCAAGGCCTTTGCGCATCCTGCATTTTTCCCGTCAATTGCGGCAAACTACATCATATATGTTTACATCTATATTTTACCTGCGGCTTCCCCATTTTTCAAGTGCTTGTAAAACAGGGGCGAATCCGCTATACTGTGAAATGGGTTTTTTGTCAGCCCCCTTCCATTACCGGCAACCGCTTTGGAGAAATGCTAGAGAGGGCGGCCGGCCACCGGCAAGCGCAGCGCGGCACGGTGCGTTTTGGAGGGAGCCCCGAAGGGGTGACTTGCGTCGGAGGAATCCATGATTCCCCGGCACTTACCCGCGATGCGGCACAGCCGCGGGGCGGGTGAAAACAAAGGAGAGAAACAGCGTATGCAGCAGCCGAGGCGCGTGATCCGTGCCCTTCAGCAGAATATTCGCAAAGTCATTGTCGGAAAAGACGAAGCCATCGAGCATGCCCTGATCGCCTTGCTGTGCAAGGGCCATGTGCTCATTGAAGATGTACCCGGCGTTGGCAAAACCACGCTGGCCAGCGCGCTGGCCAAGTCGCTGGACTGTTCCTTCAAGCGCATACAGTTCACTCCGGACGTAATGCCCAGCGACATCACCGGCTTTACCATGGCCAATTTCCAGACCGGCGAGATGGAGTTTCGGCCGGGCGCCGTCATGAGCCAGGTTGTGCTGGCGGATGAGATCAACCGCACCTCTCCCAAAACACAATCCAGCCTTCTTGAGGTTATGGAGGAGTTCCAGGTGACGGTGGACGGCATCACCCATCCCCTGCCCCGCCCCTTCATCGTACTGGCTACGCAAAACCCCGTGGAGTTCGTGGGCACCTATCCCCTGCCGGAGGCGCAGATGGACAGGTTCTTCCTGCGCATCTCCATCGGTTATCCCTCCATTGAGGAGGAGATGGACGTCTTGGAGCGCTACAGCGGCCAGGTCACGCCTCTTGTTACGCTGGAGCCCGTCTGCGCCGCCCAGGAGGTGGTGGAGCTGCAGGAAATGGTGGGCACCATTTACTGTTCGCGGGAGGTACGCAGCTATGTGGCCAACATTATGGCCCAGACCCGCAACCATCCCTCCCTGCAGCTGGGCGGCTCACCCCGGGGTGCCATCGCCCTGATACGCGCAGCCCAGGCCTGCGCGCTGCTGGACGGCCGTGATTTCATACTGCCGGAGGATGTGCAGCACATGGCGCTGCCCGTGCTTTCGCACCGGCTGATTTTGAATCCCGAGGCCAGAATGAAGGCGATTACACCGGAGAGGGTGCTTTTGACTATTCTGGAAAACGTGCCGGTGCCCGTGAAGCTGCCATGAAATCCCGCCTTTTTACCTTTCTAGCGGTGCTCTTTTCCTGCCTGCTGGCGGCAATGTCCACAGGCAGCAAAATTTATCTGCTCTTTGGCGTACTCCTGGCCGCCATGGCATTGCTCGCGCTGGCCAGCGTAACGCTGGCTGGCCGCTCGGCCAGTGTTTCCCACAGTCTCTCCAGCCACAGGGTACAGCGGGGCGAAGATGTCACGCTGGAGGTTATTGTCAGGCACAGAAGCTTTCTGCCCATCGCCCCCATTACCATCACGCTGTTAACCGCGCCCGGTGAGCCGCCCATCGTAACAAGGCTGCCCTTTTCCGGTCGCAAAAGCCAGCGGCTGGCCTATCGGTTCACAACCGCCCATGTGGGTACGTTTACACCGGGCGTTGTCGGCTATCTGGTGGAGGATGTGTTCGGCTTTTTCGCGCGCAGGCTTCTGCCCGATACGCCGCCCCTTGATTTGATGGTGCTCCCGCTTCCTTTTGAGGTGGAGCCCTTGCGTTTCAGCCCCGGAGATACAGGCATGGAAATGCTGTCAAAGGCACGGGAAGACCCTACCACTCCTTCGGACGTGCGTACCTATCAGCCGGGTGATCCCATGAAAAAAATACATTGGAAGCTGAGCATGCGCAAACGGGAATTGCTAGTGCGCCGCTTTGAGGAGCCCGCGCTGCCCGACGCGCTGGTTTTGCTGGACTGCGCCCCGCCTTCCCTGCCGGACAAGCCTCCGCCCCAGGCCCAGGCGTTTTTGCAGGACGCGCTGTGCGAGACCGCGGCATCGGTGGTGCTGCGCCAAATGCGGGGCGACCATCCCGTGCGGCTGCCCATACTTGGCAAACGGCCCATGGAATATGACAAGAGCATGGGCACTCCGGCTCTTTTGGAGGAGCTGGCGCGGCTGGATTTTTCCCAATCGGAGCGGTTTGAGCGTGTATTGCTGCTGGAAACGCGCCGCATGCGCCGTACCGGGGCCACGGTCATCATCACCTCCAGGCTCAATTCCACCGTGGCGGACATGATCATCCGCATCCGGCGCATGGGCCCCTTCGTACGGCTGTACCTGGCCACCTTTGCGCCGGAAGCGCCGGCCCTCCTGCCCATTATCAGCCGCCTGCAGCAAAACACCATTGAGGTCTGCTACGTAACGCCCAGCGAAGGTTAAGTGAAAAAGTGGCTGTGCCACTTCGAGTCTGCCACCGCACATGCCGCCGGCTTCTATTTTACAGTCGTAGGGGCTCCCCCCTCCGGCACCTTCCAAGGGTTTTGAAAGACTGCGACGTCAAGTGGAATTTGAACCCCTAATCATGTCAGGAAAGGAGGCGGGCCATTGATGCAGAAAAATGAAAAGCTGGGCGAGCTTTTTTCCAGGGCCGGCCTGTCCTTCCTTTTATCCGTGGGGCTGACGCTGCCGCTTACGTTGGTTTTGCCGATTCAGGCTTATTGGCCCGCCGCTCTTGCCGCATGCGCCGTGACGACAGCCGTTCTGTCGCTTTTTTCCCTTGCCCAGCGGTTCAAATGGTTTTTGCTTGCCGGGCTTGTCATATGGCAGGCCGCGGATATGCTGCTGTCCCCCGGCGGCGGGCTTGTGTTATCCTCCGCCGTGCAGGTTGGAAAAGCGCTTTACCTTGTCATGGCGGGGCAGCCCGACGCTCTGCCCCTGTACGCCGTGGAAGCGTCGCTGTTGATCGCGGTTGTGTTCGCCGTCATTTCTTACTTCCTATGCTTGCGGGGTGCCGGGTTTTACCCGGCACTTGGCATGATTCTTGTGGTCATGATGGGCGTGTGGTTTTCCGGCCGGCAGGAGCTTTTGGTGTTCAGCCTTCCGGCCCTCACGGCGCTTGTTGTCCTGTATTCCCGCAACATACACGAGGACCTTCCTGCCCGCCGCGTTCTGCCCATGGCGGCGATTGCCGTGGCGCTGGCGTTTTTGATACTGCCGGCAGGCCGGGTTGCGATAAAGCCCCTGGAGCAGTTTGCCGAGGACGTCCGGCGCACCATTTACGACTACCTGTTCTTTACCGAGCCCAGGAATGTGTTTTCCCTGGCGGCGGAAGGATATTATCCCCAGGGGCACAGCCAGCTGGGCGGGCCGGCCACCCCCACAAACCATATGGTAATGACGGTGCGGACACCCAGAAGCACGCTGCTGCGCGGCGTTATCAAGGATGAATACACAGGCCGTATCTGGCGGGACACAACGGGCGGCAGACGGTATCTGTACATTTCGCCCAGGTGGCGTTCGCTTCGGGATGCACTGCTTAACAGCAATCTTCCCAATGCCAACTTAGCCGGTGCGACAGCGCTTCTTGCTCCGCAATCCGTTTCCGTCACCATAGAAACAGCCAGCGCATCAACTTTGTTTACCCCCCAAAGGGTAAAGGACCTGGCCGCGCAAAGCGATATGGTGGTCTACTTCAACAACGCGTCCGAATTGTTTGTCACAAGGGACTTAAAGGCCGGGGATGCTTACACCGTGCAGGCCACCCTCATGCAGGGCGGCGATCCGGGCCTTGGCACACTGGTGGATGCGGCCCAGACTACGCCTGATGTAAATTATGCGGAGCTTAATGACAGATACACCGCCTTGCCCGGCCATTTGGAGCAGCAGGTGTACGACATGGCCCTTCGCATTACGGAAAACTACCAGACACCTTATGATAAAGCGTTGGCCATTAACAACTACCTGTCCCGGTATTACCGTTACACTCTGGATGTTGAGGCTCCACCCGCCAACATGGATTTTGTCACCCACTTCCTTCTGCGGGGCAAGGAGGGCTACTGCACCTATTTTGCTTCCGCCATGACCGTGCTGTGCCGCATGATCGGCATACCCGCCCGGTATGTGGAAGGGTATCTTGCCCAGCCGGACGGATCGGGCATTGCCCGCGTTACCGGGCTCAATGCCCACGCCTGGACGGAAGTATATTTCAGCGGCTTCGGCTGGCTGCCCTTTGACGCCACACCGCCGCAGCAGCAGGATACGCCGCCGGAGCAGAGCCCGCCGCCGGAACCTTCTCCCAGTCCCGACCCACAGCAGACGCCCGAACCAACGCCATCGCCCAACCCGCAGGAGCCTTCGCCGGAGCCTTCCAACGAACCGGAGGAGCAGCCCACTCCTACCCCCGTCCCTTCGGAGGAACCGCCGCCTGAGGATCAGGAACCGCCACAGGAGCCTCCGCCCGACACGCCCTTCCCCTGGTGGATTCTGGCCCTCCTTCTCCTGGTTGGTTTGGGATATCTGCGCCTGCGCATGACAACCCCGACCTACAAGGCACGCCGCGCAAAAACGGAGAAAGACGCCATGAACGCATATATCAGCGGAATTTATGACCTGCTGCTGCTGGACAAGCTGCGGCCGGCCCTCGCCGAGTCGCCCCTGGCCTTTGCCGCCCGGCTGGATGCGCTGAACAGATACCCGCATCCCCTGCTGCCCATGGCCGAAGCGCTGTGCTTGAGCCAATACAGCCGCCACCCCGTGCAGGAGGGCGATGTGGCCGTAGCCAGGGAGACGTTTGACAGCCTGTACACGCCACGGGGCGCGCTCAAGAAAATGCGATACCGCTTTTTCCGCGCCTTTATCCGCAGAAAGAACAAAAATTGAACAATGCGGCAAAAAGGGATTGACATCTTCAGGCATCCAGGCATATACTACCCATAAACCACGGGATGACAGGGAACACGCCCCCGCAGTTCACCGCCAAGAGAGCAGGCGCCACGGCTGAAAGCGCCTTCCGGCAGACGCGGCGGGATACCATCCTTCGACCGGGGCGCGCGGCGCGCGATACAGCGCCTTACGAGAGGTTTTGCAAGCAGGGTGGAACCGCGGATATTCATCCGTCCCGGCATCGGGGCGGATTTTTCTATGTCCACGGCCTTGCGGCCAAGCAAAAAAAGGAGGATACGGTCATGAAGGTCACATTGCAGGGCTCCGTCCGGGAGTTTGACAAGGGGGTCACGCCGCTGGACATCGCGGGGCAGATCAGCCAGGAACTGAAAAAAGCGGCGCTGTGCGCCCGTATCAATGGCGATAAGGTCGTCGAGTTGTGGCAGCCCATACAAGAGGACTGCGATCTTCAAATCCTGACCTTTGAGGACGAAGCCGGGCGGCGCGCGCTGCGCCATACCGCCTCCCACGTGCTGGCCCAGGCGGTGAAAACGCTTTTCCCAAAGGCCAAGCTGGCCATCGGCCCGGCCATAGACAATGGTTTTTACTATGACTTTGATGTGGACGAGGCCTTTTCGCCGGAGGACCTTTCGCATATTGAAAAGGAAATGGCGAAAATCATCAAAAAGAACGACAGGCTGGAGCGTTTCGAGCTGCCGCGGGCGGAGGCCCTCACCCTGATGACGGAAAGGGGCGAGCCCTACAAGGTGGAATTGATCAACGACCTGCCGGAAGACGCTGTGATCTCTTTCTACCGCCAGGGGGAATTTGTGGACTTGTGCGCCGGGCCGCATCTGCCCTCCACGGGCAAGGTGAAGGCCGTCAAGTTAACCCAGGCGGCGGGTGCCTACTGGCGAGGCAGCGAAAAGAACAAAATGCTCCAGCGCATCTACGGCACCGCCTTTGATTCAAGGGAGGCGCTGGATGCATACCTTGCCCAGCAGGAGGAAGCTCGCAAGCGCGATCACAACAAGCTGGGCCGGGAACTGGAATACTTCACCACCGTGGATTATATCGGCCAGGGCCTGCCCATCATGATGCCCAAGGGCACCAGGGTCATACAGCTTCTACAGCGCTTTGTGGAGGATGAGGAGCAGCGCCGGGGCTACCTGCTCACCAAGACGCCGCTGATGGCCAAGCGGGACCTGTACAAGATTTCCGGTCACTGGTACCACTACCGGGAAGGCATGTTCATCATGGGCGACCCGGAGGCCGAAGGCGAGGTCTTCGCCCTGCGGCCCATGACATGCCCCTTCCAGTTTCAGGTATTTTTGAACAAGACCCGCTCCTACCGTGACCTGCCCATGCGCCTGGCTGAAACAAGCACACTTTTCCGCAACGAATCCTCCGGTGAGATGCACGGGCTGATCCGTGTGCGCCAGTTCACCATTTCCGAAGGCCACCTGGCCTGCGCTCCCGAGCAGGTGGAGGATGAGTTCCGCGGCTGCCTCGACCTTGCCAAGTTCATGCTCAAAACCCTTGGCCTGGATCAGGATGTAAGCTACCGCTTCAGCAAGTGGGACCCGAACAACAAGGAGAAGTATATTGGCGATCCCGAGTCCTGGGAGGAGACGCAGTCTTTCATGCGCCGCATCCTTGACCACATGGAGATTCCCTATGTGGAGGCCGTTGGGGAAGCGGCATTCTACGGCCCCAAGCTGGATATACAGATCAAGAACGTATGGGGCAAGGAAGACACCATGATTACCATCCAGGTGGACTTCCAGCTGGCCGAACGCTTCGGCATGGAGTACACCGACAAAGATGGCATCAAAAAGCACCCCATCGTCATCCACCGCACCTCCATCGGCTGCTACGAGAGGACGCTGGCGCTGCTGATTGAAAAATACGCCGGGGCCATGCCGCTGTGGCTAAGCCCCACCCAGGTTAGGGTGATGACCATCACCGAGCGGGCGGATGAATGGGCCGACGAGATCGCCCAAAAGCTTTCTGGGGCCGGGCTCCGCGTGGAAACAGACAAGCGTAACGAAAAGATTGGCTTCAAGGTGCGGGAGGCGCAAATGGAGAAGACGCCCTATATGCTTGTGCTGGGCGACCAGGAGGTGGAAACAAAAACAGCCACCGTTCGCGACCGCAAAGGCGCCAATCTGGGGGCCATGAGCATAGACGATATTCTGCAAAAGCTGCTATTGGATGTAGCCACGAAAAAGATTGATATTTGATATGACGCCACCGCGTGGTTTTCCCGGTTGCGGGTTTTTCACCGGGCTGTCAGCCTGTTCAAAAACACGCAGGGCTAGGAGCCAAGCCTGCAAAAGAGGGAGCTTATGCGGTAATAAGTGACCGAATTTTGTAGGCGACGGCGACAACGCAAGCAAAAATGTTGCTCGTATAAGCAGCATTTTTGCGATTGCGGGGTTTTTCAACTGGCTGGGGGGAAGGGTTTAAAAACCCTTCCCCTCAGACCATCAAAAAACCCAAGGAGGTATCGGAGGGCCGAAGCCCTCTGATTCTAGATCGCAAACCAGCGACATGTGCGGTGGTTTGCGAAGGAATTTCGAAGGAATTCCCTCCTTGCCCGAGCAAACGGCCGCAAAATGGCATCGACATTTTGCAGTGCAGCGAGGGAAAAACTCAACAAAGTGGCGACAGCCACTTTGTTGATACACTGGGGGGAAGGGTTTAAAAACCCTTCCCCTATTCCTTTGAAAAAATGCTCCTCCTGTCAAGGTTCAGCGGCTTAGCGCTTATCTGTATCAAAAGCTCTTCTACGGCTGAAAGCGTGGCCGCAACGCAAAGTATCCATACCGGCACCTTCGGCTCAAGGATCAGGACCAGGAACGGGAACAGAAAGATCAATAGGCCCGTCAGCTTGTTGGCATATGTATGCACGGAAGCAAATGTTCCATGCTTTGCAAAGGCTACCCCTGCCGCGGCAAGGCGGATGCCCACGATAGCCGGTATCCAGACAACGGCACCCTGCGGAAGCTGTATGACAGGATACAGTGAAACAACCAATGCCGCAATCAGCACAAGGTCGGCCAGCGAATCCAGCCTGGCACCCAGTTTGCTTTGGGTGTGCGTTTTGCGCGCCACAAATCCGTCCAGCGCGTCGGTTATGCCGCATACCGCGTATACGGTCAGGAATGCCGCTTTAAGCGGCGCCAAAAACGGCAGTGCAAGCGAAAGGAGAATTCTTGAAATGGTGAGCGCGTTGGCGGACATGCCCCCTAAGAACAGTGCGGAAGATACCAGCAAAAAGCCCTGGATAAATTGCATGTACCTCCTCCTTCCGCGCGCCGGTTGGGCATTCAATGCCGAAAAGCCGTCATGGTGTGCATATTCTCACATTTTTATGTGGTTTGTCAACCGTGATTTCGCGCAGGCCCGCCCGGCAGTCTTGTATTCCCGTGCCGGGCGTGGTACAGTAGGAAAATCCTGATTTCACAAGGAGCAGCAT
>JAEWNM010000373.1 GCA_023392755.1 Bacillota bacterium | reverse complement strand
CCGATGAAGGCGGTCGGCGTCATATGGTAAAACCGCTTGAACTCCCGGCAGATATGGGCCGGCGCTTTGCAGGCCAGCTTTTGCATCATGGCCACGCCGCTTACAAAATTTTCGCTCTTGTGCATCTCGTGATGAAGCCAGGAAAGCCAGGTGGGAACAGATGTCTTGGCTTCCCATGCCCTGGCCGGGAAAAATCGCCCGAAAATCTGCGCCAGAAACAAGCGCAGCTCTGTATTGAGGGCGGCAAAGGATGGGTGCGGCAAAAGGATGAACGCCTCAAATTTCACGGTCACGTCATGGAGGTCGCTTTTGGGTATGGCGGTCTCCGGAGGATATTCGGCGCCGAGCAGACGCCCGGGCTGGAAGCCGTCCGATAAATAGCAAAATATCGCGTCCATCACCTGTGGGCGTATCGCAAGATTGATAAATTGAAAAAACGTATCGCCGATCTGTTCGAACCGGTGGGTATCCCGCGGCCTGATGAACAGCAAATCACCCTCCTGCAATTCCTTTCGCATGCCGTTGATGCAATGGGTGATCCGTCCCTTGATGACAAGGCAAAGCTCATAGAAATCATGGTCATGCATCGATGACGAAAAATAAGCTGACGTAAAAAAGCTGCCGTCACACTCCATATCCGCCTGCATATAGCTGGACCATTTCAGGTGCTGTACGTCCATTTATGCTCAACCTCCCCATCAACCTGCGACAACGATTATATCATATTGGCACAAGATAGCGTGATTTGTTTGATGTATAATGCGAGGAAAGAGCCCGCGGTTAGGGTGCGCCGCGATACGCGAACGCAACTGAACAGCCTGTTTTCAAATATCGCGCGTCAAATGCGGCAATGATTGTGCCGTATATACATGGGGCATCATGCCAGGGCAATAAAGCACCGCAAGTCTATTGAGGGGGGACCGGATCATGCTGTTGGGAGCTCGATTCCGTAAGCGGGCCCTTTTTGTAAGAACGGTTTTGTTGATGACCTTGTTTTGCCTCATCATTGTGCTGGCGCTTGCCACGCTGTATGCCGGCATTTCCATGCGCGGCATGCATTCGATGCTGCTGGATGAGAACATGAAGGGGCTGGAGCAGTTAAGCGGCGAATTCGACAGCCAGATGGAGCAATTTCAGCAGTTTGGCGTGCTGCTTTTGCAGGATTTCAACGCGTTTGAATATTTGAATGCCCGGGCCTACAACATCAACGCGGCAAGCAGGGCCTGCCTTTTAATGAAATCCATACGCCTTCTCAACGGCAACATATATTCTATTCTCCTGTACAATCAATCCATCAATGATTACCTGCTGGCGGGCGAGTCAAAAATCGGCATTGAGCAGTTTGTATCATACCAGCCGGCACGCATACGCACAACCCCTGGCGTGGATATGGTATTCAGCGTTATTACGCCGCAGGCGCTCTACGATTCAACCTCCCCCATGCGCACGGCGTCACTCATTCTGTACGGCGATTCAAGGGGCGGGCAGTATCTTGACAGGGCTATCATCATGAACCTTGACTGCCGGAAGATCAACGGGGATTTGCTTTTTCGGCGCGGCGAACTGAATGTCATCGCCGATGAAAACGGCGAGGTTGTTTTTCATTCCATAGACCATGATGTAGCCCAAAACATAGCTGACACGGCGTATTTCCAAAGCATACTGCGCAGCGGCGCGGGCAGGGGAAGCATGCAAACAACTATGGGCCACTCCAATTACATCGTGTCCTATATCAAAAGCGGTTTGACCGGCCTGTATACCATCAGCATCAAGCCTCTTTATGCCCTGATGACCGGTGTGGAAAAAACGCAAAGCCTTTTTGTCTTTATCGGTTTTGCGGCACTCCTGGTTTCCTGCCTGATGTCGTATATTGTATCCCGCAATATTTACAATCCCCTTAGGTCCATTGTGGATGCGGCGCTGCGCTCGCGGTTCGGGCGCAAGGCGGAGGGCAACGAAGCCAAACTGATCACCTATGTGCTCACCCAAAGCGAAGCGTTTATACAGGATTTGGAGCAAAAAAGCAAAGGCCAGGCGGACGCGCTTAAAGAGGAGTATCTGCGGCGGCTTCTGCGCCTGGGCTTCGGGGATGCCCACCTGCGTGAGCTTTCTACCCTCCACTTTGCCCAGGAACTGCTGCCTGCCTACATTGCGGCGGTCAGCATCGACCGTTACCAAAGCATGCATGAGACGGCCCAGGCCGCCTGTGAGGCGCTGCTGCGCAGCCTGGCCATCCGGTGCGCATCAAATGCTTTTGAATGCCAGACCGTGAATATGTACGACGGCTCGGCGGCGCTTCTTTTGAAAGCCAAAGCGGAGGAAAGGGCCGACACACAATCTGTTCTTCAGGTTTTGAATGATCTGCGCATGGCCTTTGAGCGCGATGCCGGGATAACGCTGACCATCGGCGCTGGCGGCCGCGCCGAGTGGCCAAAGCAATGCGCTGACATATACCAGCAGGCTGTCGACAGGATCAAGCACCGTTTTTTGCTTGGCCCAAACATGGTTATTGATGACAGGCTTGTGGCGCAGCGCCTGTCGTCAAGCCTTGCCCATACTGCGGAAAACGCGCAGGGGTTGATTTCGGCGATCCATCAAAACAAGCGAAAGGATTTCTGCGCTTTGTTGGACGGCCTGGTTGATACGCTCAAGAACCATGTTTACGCCCAGAGCGTACACGCATTTTTCCAAACAGCCATGTCCTGCCTTAATGCGTTCATACAGATTGCGGGGCCGGAGGGAAGAAGGTTCACATCCTACATGGAGAACCTGTCCGGCATTCTCAAAGAGATGGAAACCATCGATCAGGCCAAGGAATGGCTGTGTTCGGTGTTTTTCGAATATGAGCAGTTCATTGGCGGCATTGGCCGGACCAAGGCCCAAAAATACGGTGAACTGGTGGAAAAAGCACGCCGGTATATTGCTGAAAACCATGGCGATCCCAGCCTGTCCGTGGAGGCCGTTGCGGGCGCCATGGGGTACGCGCCGTATTATTTTTCCAAAATATACAAGGAAGCAACGGCAGTCAACATCAACAGCACGATACGCCAGGTGCGCATTGAAAAAGCCAAGCAGCTTCTCCTGCATACCAATACCAAGGTCAACGACATCCCGCACCGGGTGGGCTTTGTGAATGTCAGTTACTTTTGCGCCGCTTTCCGCAAGGAGGTGGGCCTTACGCCATCGGAATACAGGGAATGTCATGAAGCAAAGGCCCAGGCATGATGGAAACCCCTTAATATCAATAATTCACGAAACAAAAAACGAATTTTTATTGTTTATCGGCAAAAAGGCAGCCCCTATAATGGGTTTGTATGAGATGACAACGTAACAACCCTGCGGTTGGAAACAGAATCATCACCGGAAGGGGCTGCACCCATGACAACTTTAACGACCAGGAATCGCGGCCGCGCAAACAGGGGCACCAGCGCCCCGGCAGTTTTGAAAAGCCTTGCCAGGGACAGGTCTCTCCTCCTGCTGGCGCTTCCGGGCTCATTGCTGCTTTTTCTCTTTTCCTATCTGCCGCTTATCGGGATTTTAATCGCCTTCAAGGATTTTAAGTTTGGCGCAGGCATATTCGGCAGCGCCTGGCAAAAGCCGGTTTACTACAACTTTATATACCTGTTCACATCCTCCGGCACATTGCGGGCTACGTTGAACACCCTATCCTTAAATTGCGTTTTTATACTTTCAGGTGTTCTGGCGGCGGTTACGTTCGCGCTTTTGCTCAACGAAATTGTCAGCGTGCGCTACAGAAAGCTGGTTCAGTCCTTTTCCTTTCTGCCCTATTTCATGTCCTGGATCGTTGTCGGCGTATTTGTCTACGGTATATTCAGCGAGCAGGGCGGCGCTTTGAACGGGCTGATTACGGCCTTTGGCGGGAAACGGGTGGATTGGTATACCTCGCCGGAATATTGGCCGGCGATACTCCTTGGCGTAACGCTGTGGAAGTTTGTGGGCTACAACGCGGTGATCTACCTGGCAACGATTACGGGCATTGACCCCACCATTTTTGAGGCGGCTCAGATCGATGGCGCCAGCCGCATGCAGCAGGCCATGCGCATCACCCTGCCGATGCTGCTGCCTACCATGACGATTCTTGTGCTTTTGCAGATCGGCAGGATCATGAACGCGGACTTCGGCATGTTCTATGGCATCGTAGGCGACAATTCCCTGCTGTATCCCACCACCGATGTGCTGGATACCTTTATCTATCGAAACCTTCGTAAGCTTGGCGACATCGGCATGTCGTCGGCGGCCGGCCTGTACCAATCCGTCATCTCCTTCGCGCTGCTTCTTGTGTGCAACGGCCTTGCCAGAAAAATGCAGGGCGCGTCCTCCCTGTTTTGAGGTGGCCCATGAAGAAAATGACGAAATCCCGGCTTCTGATTTACATTGTTGCCGGCGTGTTTGCCCTGATGTGCCTGATCCCTTTTCTGCTTGTGCTGGGGGGCTCCTTTACCGATGAGCAGGAGATACGCGGCGAGGGCTATAAGCTGATACCAAAGCAATTCAGCCTGAAGGCCTACCAGCTTTTGTTCATCGAGCCCAGATTCGTTGTAAACGCCTATGGCATCTCCATCATCGTAACATTGGCCGGCACCGCGTTCGGGCTGATGTTCAGCGCCATGCTGGCCTATCCCATATCGCTCAAGCGTTTCCGCCTGCGCAGGGTCATGTCGCTGTATGTCATATTGACCCTTTTGTTCAACGGCGGCATGGTGTCATGGTACATTATCACAGTCAACTTCCTGCGGCTGAAAAACAATATTTTTGCCCTGATCATCCCCATGCTGGTCAATGGCTTTAACGTAATGCTGATCCGCAATTACTTTGAAACCATACCCGATGAGATGCACGAGTCGGCGAAGATCGACGGTGCCGGCGATATATTGACCTTCTTCCGCATCATTGTGCCCCTTTCCACACCGGTGCTGGCCACGGTCAGCCTGTTCATCGCCCTGGGGTACTGGAACGACTGGTGGCTTGGCATCATGCTTATTGACAATTCAGACCTGCAGCCGTTGCAGATTCTTCTGCGCTCCATTGTATCCAATATCAATTTTTTGAAAAATTCCGAGGAAGGCGCGCGCATGATCGACCCCAACCGGCTGATCCCGGCCGAAGGCGTCAAGCTGGCCACGTGCATTGTCACCATCGGCCCCATCATCTTTGCCTATCCGTTTGTGCAGCGGTATTTTGTCAAGGGCATCATGCTGGGTGCCGTTAAAAACTAACTGACCCAGCCAAGGCTGGTCGGAAAATAAAAAGGAGAGATGAACATGAAAAGGACACTCGCAAAAAGCTTCACCGCCGCCGTTGTGCTGGTGCTGCTGGCCGGGCTGCTGCTCCCCGTGGCGGCAATGGCCGGCGGCGCGGCGCTTGACGAGGTGACGCTGCGGCTGTACTTCCCCGGTGACAAGCGCGCGGCAACCGACGATGTGTGGAACTATGTCACAGAATTGGTAAAGGACAGGATCAACGCCAAGCTGGAAATCACCTTTATCCCCTGGAACGATTACCAGGACAAGATACAATTGATGTGCGCCTCCGGCGACGACTATGACATGAGCTTTGACGGGACATGGCTGATGTATCCCAAAATGGTCAATAAGGAAGCATACCTTGACCTGAAGGACCTGGCTCCCGCCAACATGCCGGAATACTACAAACGGCTCAACGATGCCGGCTTCATTGAGGGCGCCATGAGCGGCGGCAAGCTGCTTTGCATTCCCTGGACGCCGGTGTTTGTCAACAAGCCCCTGGTCAAATGGAACGAGGTGGACTCCGGCTTGGAAGCCGCCGGCATCACCCTTGAAAACGGCTCCATCAAGACCGTGGAAGACCTGGACCGCGTGATGCATGAGGTGCAGGCAAAGGTGCCCGACAAGCACTATTGGGAAACCGCCGATGTCAACATGACCACCACCGGCTGGCTCCTGTACCCCAAGTACAATTTCGACTTCTCCTTCAACTACCACAATTTCACCTACAAGCTGGACGATCCGTCCCTTGCCCTTCTCCCGCTGGAGCAAACCGAGCTTTTTGCCGAAACCGTGCGCTGGAACACAAAATGGGTGCAGGAGGGCCTGATGCCCAAAGACCTGCTGGTCAACCGCGATGCCCATTTCAACGAATCCAAGTCCATCAAAATATTCGGCATCGAGACCATGGAATACGTCTATTTCGATAACAACTACCAAAAGCCAGGATACAAATACTCCGAAGTCTATCCGGAGGGCATGTGGACCCAGCGCTCACCCATCGACAATGTCATGTGCATCAACAAAAATGCCGCCAACCCTGAGCGAGCGCTGATGTTCCTTGATCTTTTGTCCACGGACCCCGCGGTTTATGAAGCCGTTATGTACGGCATTGAAGGAAAGACCTACGTGAAGAAGGGCGATTCCTTCGACTATCCCGAGGGCATGACGTCTGACACAAGCAACTACATCGACTGGCCCGGCCAGTGGGGGCTGTGGCGGGATTACCTGATGAAGTCCTCCGGTCCCAGAAGCGCGGAAAGCTGGCAGAAGAACGCCGAATACGCGAATAATCCCAAGTTTATCGTATCGCCCACGGTTTCCTTCTTTCCCACCGACGAAGCCGTCAAGAACGAGCTGGCCAAGCGCGACGCCCTGTTTGAGGAATTCGGAAAGCCGCTCCTGTACGGCTTGTCCAAAAATCCCGAAAAGGACCTGGCGGACTACATTAAGATGCAGAAGGACGCCGGCCTCGACAGGATTCTTGCCGAGCTGCAATCGCAGATTGACGCCTACAAGGCGAAGTAAGCATTGGAACCACATAGCGAAAAAACGGGGACCGCCATCGCGGTCCCCGCTCAGACCATCAACAAACCCAGGGAGGTATCGGAGGGCCG
>JAEWNM010000306.1 GCA_023392755.1 Bacillota bacterium | reverse complement strand
CGTTATGGCGGCCTTATCAGCAGGGCGGCAGGTGCTCCTGGCCAACAAGGAGGCGCTGGTGGCCGGCGGCGCGCTGGTGACGGCGGCGGCCAAAAAGGCTGGGAAGCCGCTTTTGCCGGTGGACAGCGAGCACAGCGCCATCTTCCAGTGCCTGCTGGGCGCGGGGGAAAACAAGCCGGAAAAGCTTCTTTTAACGGCATCCGGCGGGCCCTTCCGAACCTGGACAAAGGCGGAAATGCAAAATGCCACCCTTGCGCAGGCTTTGAACCACCCCAACTGGCAGATGGGGAAGAAGATCACCGTCGATTCCGCAACCATGTTCAACAAGGCACTGGAAATCATCGAGGCCGGCTGGCTGTTCGGCATGCCGGCGGATCGGATCGAAGTCGTTGTCCATCCCCAGAGCGTCATCCATTCCGCCGTTGCTTTTTCCGACGGTGCCGTGCTTGCCCAGTTGGGTACGCCCGATATGCGCCTGCCCATCCTGTTTACCATGGCCTACCCGGAGCGCCTGCCTGCCGGCGGCGCGCCGCTTGACCTTTTTTCGCTTTCCCGGCTCACCTTTGAAAAGCCTGATGAAGAGCGCTTTCCCTCCCTGCGCCTGGGCCGGGAGTGCCTTATGGCGGGCGGGAACGCCTGCTGCGTGCTGAACGCCGCCAATGAGGTGGCTGTCGGCGCGTTTTTACAGGGACGCATCCCCTTTGGCGCCATTTTTGAACTGGTGGCGGATACGCTGTCCCGCGTGGGCAATTCGCCGGCCGTCTCCCTGGAGGCTGTCTTTGAGGCCGATGAAGCGGCCCGGCGTATGGCCTGCAACCTGTTGTCACGCTGGAAAGGAGCAACACCATGACGTTTTTATTGATATTGGCGGCGATCCTGCTGCTGGGCATCCTGATCGTTATTCATGAGCTTGGCCATTTCTGGGCCGCCCGCTGGACGGGTATTGCGGTGCAGCAGTTCTCCGTGGGTTTCGGCCCTAAGCTGTTTGCATGGAAGAGCAAAAAATATGAGACGGAGTTCATGCTTCGCGCAATTCCCCTGGGCGGCTACTGCCTGTTTTACGGCGAGGATGACGCCCGGGGCGAGCATGAGTCCGACCCGCGGGCGTATAACAGGCAAAAGGTATGGAAGCGGATGCTGTCGGTGATCATGGGGCCGGGCATGAACTTTGTGCTGGCCTTTGTGATAGCGGTAGCGCTGTTTTCCATCGGCGGCATGCAGACCGTATGGCCCTATGTGGCCGGGGTGGAGGCGGGTGGCCCGGCGGCGTCGGCAGGCTTTTTGGAGGGCGATATCCTGTATTCCGTAAACGGCCAGAACGTTCTGGACGGCACCACCGAAACGGCGGCGAAGCTGATAGGTAGCTACAGGGAAGGCGATGCGCCCCTTGCGGTGGAGGTGTTGAGAGGCGCGGAGCAGACGCCGGTCACAATTTCCGTTACGCCCTTTTTTGATGAGCAGGTGCAGCGGCCCCGCATCGGCATCTCCATCGACGGCATGCTGGCGCCCCAAAAGGTGCGCATTCCCTTTGGCGAGGCGGTCCGCCTAAGCTTTGATACCTGCGTCAACGCGGGCGAGATCATATTGGGTAGCCTGCGTGACCTGCTGTTCAAGGGCGAGGGGCTGGAGCAATCCGCCGGGCCTGTGGGCATTGTGTCCCAAATCGCTACGCAGACCAGGGAATATGGCCTGGACGGCTATCTGTATCTGCTGATCGTACTTTCCATTAACCTGGGGCTTGTAAACCTTTTGCCCATCCCCGGCCTGGATGGGAGCCGGCTCCTGTTCATGCTGGTGGAGGCCATTTTCCGCAGGCCCATCAACCGCAAGGCCGAGGCTGTGATCCATCTTACCGGCTTCGCGCTTTTGGTGACGGTCATGCTGTTTTTCACCTTCCGTGACATCCAGCGCCTGTTCCAGTAGGGAGGCCCCGATGCGTCAAACGAAACAAGTGCAGGTAGGCCGGCTGGCAATGGGCGGAGGTCAAAACGTTTGGGTGCAATCCATGACCAATACCGACACCCGGGATGTCCCGGCCACGCTGGATCAAATCCATGCGCTGGCCAAAGCCGGGTGCGATATCGTGCGTGTTTCAGTCTATGACGAGGCATGCGCCCAGGCGGTTCGGTCCCTGGTGGATAAAAGCCCGGTTCCCTTGGTGGCGGACATTCATTTTGACCATACCCTGGCCATCCGCGCCGCGGAAAACGGCATTGCCAAGCTACGCATAAACCCCGGCAATATTGGCGGGGACAGGCATGTCAAAGCATTGGCGGACTGCGCCAAGGCCCATCATATTTCCATCCGCATCGGCGTCAACAGCGGCTCTATAGAAAAGGATATCCTGCGCCGGGAGGGCGGCGTCACGCCCAAGGGTATGGTGGAAAGCGCGCTTCATCATGCCCGGCTGCTGGAAAACCAGGGCTTTTACGATATCGTGCTTTCCATGAAATCCAGCGATGTGCGTCAGACGGTGGCCGCTTATGAGCTGGCTTCCAAGCTTTGCGATTATCCCTTGCATGTGGGCGTGACCGAGGCCGGGCTTCCGGGGCGGGGCACGGTGAAATCCGCCATCGGTATCGGCGCGCTTTTGTTGCAGGGTATCGGCGACACCATCCGCGTTTCCCTCACCGGGTCGCCCATCCCCGAAGCCGCGGCGGCTTGGGATATCCTCAAAGCGCTGAATCTGCGCAGTACGGGCATACAGATCATTTCCTGCCCTACCTGCGGGCGCACCTGCATCCCCGTGGCGGACATTGCCAAGCGGGTGGAGGAGGAGCTGCAGGACATCACCGTTCCCCTAAAGGTGGCCGTTATGGGCTGTGTTGTAAACGGCCCCGGCGAAGCCAGGGAAGCGGATATCGGCATTGCCGGCAGCGGCCATGCGGGCGCGCTTTTCATCAAGGGCCGGCCCCCTCGGAAGGTGGAAGGGGATTTGGCCCAAATCCTGATATCGGCTGTCCGGGAGGCGGCCGCCAGGAAGGAGGCGGAGAAATAGGCCATGGAATCCGGCCAGATGCTTGCGCAATTATACAAGGAACTTCCGGAATTATCGGGTAAGCTCACGGTGGAGCGCGTTGTTTACAAGCAGGCGGAAAACAAAATCTATATTTCCTTCCTGTCGCAGGTGCTGGTGGCGGAAAAAGCATACCTGCGCATGGAATATCTGATCCGCAATATGTATCCTGATACACGCCTGGCCATCCGCGTGGCCAGCCCGTCCCTCGCCCAGGATTTTTTGGATAATATCGGCCGCTACAAGCAGGTGTTTATCGATTTTGTCACCCGTGCCCATCCCGCCTCCGCCACCTGGATAGGGGAGCTGGATTGGGAGGTGCAGTCCGGCCGGGTGGTGATCACCTTCCCGGACGAGTTTTCCCTGCGCTTCATGCAGCGCGGCAACATATCCGACAGGCTCAGCCAGGCGGTGTGGGATATATTCCGTATCCGTGTGCCGGTAGAGCTTCGTGTGCGGGGCAATCAGGAGGCAAGGCTTCAGGCGCTCCGGGAAGAGCGGGAGCGGGAGGCGCTTATGCTCCGGGAGATGGAAGCCGCCCGTTCGGCAGCGGAAAAGGCGGGACAGGCTTCCCCGAACGGCGCCGCAAAAACGCCTGGCCTGGCCGGGCAGGGCAAGGGTGCCAACGGATCGGAAGATAAAATGAAGCCCATCAAGGGCCGCAGCATAGGCGATCCGCCTGTGCCCGTGCGTGAACTGACAAACGATACGGGCCTTGTCACCGTGCAGGGGGATATCATCAAGGTGGAGAAAAAGGAACTGAAGGGCGGCGAAATGCTGCTGGTTTCCTTCATCCTCACCGATTATACATCCTCCGTGCAGTGCAAGATTTTCTTCCGCTACCGCAACAGGTTCCGCAAGAAGGATGACGACGGCTCGGATACCATGCCCATCACCCAGGAGGAGCGCATGGCTGTCATGGAGGCGGCGGACCGCATAAAGCCCGGTATGGCGGCCAAGGTGAGGGGCGAATGCCTGTATGACAGCTTCGCCAGGGAGGCGGCCATCACCGTCAGGGACATCATGCCCGTTCCCAGGGAAGTGCGCATGGATACCGCCCAGGAAAAAAGGGTGGAGCTGCATATGCACACCCAGATGAGCGTGATGGATGCCACTGCCTCCGCCGCCGATCTCATCGCCCGCGCGGCTATGTGGGGCCATCCGGCGGTGGCCATCACCGACCATGGCGTGGTCCAGGCCTTTCCAGCCGCCTTTTCCGCGGCGCAGAAAAACAATATCAAGCTCATCCCGGGCGTGGAGATATATCTTTCCGACGAGGCGCAAATCGCGGCCGACGCTGACGACAGGCCGCTGGACGCGCCTATTGTGGTGCTGGATTTTGAAACGACGGGCCTGGATACCAACCGGGAGCACGTCATCGAGATTGGCG
>JAEWNM010000288.1 GCA_023392755.1 Bacillota bacterium | reverse complement strand
ATCCTTCGAGGTTGTTGCCGTTGGCGAATTACGCCACGCGTCCCTTCCCAAACGTCCGCACCCAGCCCGCCGGCCAGCGGGTATCCTCATACTCATATTCCAAAAGCAGCTCCTTGTCCGCCAGTTCCTCCATCTGAAAGCGGTAGGGCTCATCCCCCATGGTGAAATCCGCTATGCCCTCCATTATCGGATGATCCAGCTTGACCACCTTGTAGGAAATCTGCGGCAGTCCGTCATAGTGTGGGTGGCCCGTAAACTTTGCGCCAACCAATTGCATGAATTCCGGGCGCCGCTGGAGGGAGATACCGTTGTGAAATGCAACAAGCGCGCCGCCGCCGCTGACAAAGGAAACGAGGGCGTGGACCTGCTCATCCGACAAGGGCTCTTTTGAAAACTCCAGGTAGGAAATCACCATGTCGTAGCCCATGAGTGTCTTTACGTCCAGCCGGCCCTCGTCTTCCGTATAGTCGATTTCAAAGCGGCCTTCAAGAAGCTCCCGCAGCCTTGTGTCCACGCCCTTGGCGCTGTGGTAACGCGCCACATAATTGCCCAGCATCAATGCCTTTTTCATGTTCTTTCCTCCTTTTTTACGTTGTCTCACGCATTAGCACACCAGAGTTTTTCTCAAGCTTGAGCCATTTTTGCCATCTGCCCAGGAAGTAGTACGCCATAATCACCACGGCTTCCAGCGCCCATTGTACAGAGAGCGACCAGTGGACGCCATTGGCGCCGATCTGCCGGGAAAGCAGGAAGGACACCGGCACTCTGCCGATGAACATGGTCAAAACGCCCACTATCATCGGCACCACCGTTTGCCCGTTGCCGCGGATGACGCCGGACAGCACCCCGAAGATGGAGATACAGAAGTAAAAAGGTGCTACGATGTGAAACTTGTCCATGCCTGCCTGCACCACGGCGGCTTCATTGGTAAACAAACGCAGCGGATAGCTGCCAAAGAAGTACAACGCCGCAGATATCACCGCCGATACACCCACCGACATGCATAGCGCCGCGCGCGTACCCGTACGGATGCGGTCATACCGGCCGGCCCCCACATTCTGCCCTACAAATACCGTAATCGCTGTGGCGAAAGTCATCATAGGCATGGTACAAAAGGAATCCACCTTGATCACGGCGATGTTTGCCGCCATGATCACCGGACCAAAACCGTTGATAACACCTTGAACCAGGATATTGCCCACAGATTGGAGCACATTTTGCATACCTGAGGGAACACCCAAGTGGAGTATTTTTTTCATTTCGGACCAATTGATGCGCAGCTTGTGAATAGACAGGCGTGCCTGTGAGCGGCCAAGCCTGTACAGGCCAAACGCAACCGCCGCCACCTGGGCGATCACTGTTGCCCAGGCGACACCGGCCACGTCCCAGTGAAAAGCAATCACAAACAAAAGGTCCAGTACAATGTTGATCAGGGACGACACCAGGAGGATCAAAAACGGCGTTCCGGCATCACCCATTCCATGCAGAATGCCGTTGACAACATTGAACATCATCACCGAAAGAATGCCGGCACTGGTGATAACCATGTAATCCCGGGCCATGTCAAACACGGATTGAGGTGTGTTCAGCATGCGCAGTATGAAGGGCGCAAACACGGCACCCGCCAATGAAATCACCGTACCCACAAGCAGCGTAACGGTCGTAATCGTATGGGTGATGGTATGAAGGCGGTCAAAGTCCTTTGCGCCAAAGGCCTGGGAAACCACGATCCCCGTACCTGCGGAAACGCCCATGAAAAAGCCGATTAACAACCGGATAACCGGTGTGCTTGTTCCCACTGCCGCCAGCGCCCCGCTGCCCACAAAATTGCCCACCACCATGGAATCCACGGTATTGTACAGTTGCTGAAGGATGTTGCCAAGCAAAAGGGGTATGGAAAAGAGCAAAATCTGCTTCCAAGGGCTGCCGGACACCATATCCAGCTTCCCCCTGCCGATTTTTTTGATGAAGTTCATGGGACCTTCTCCTTCTTTTCGGAGCTGTCGCGGTAAGCGCAGCTTAAGCATAAGGCTGTTCAAGAAGGGTTCATGCCTCAAGACGCTGCAAAAGGTCCTTTATGCCGCCCTTTTGAAACCTTAGGGCACCATCCTCTTACATAATCGTGCCATTATACTGTTAACGCGACAGGCCCATCCTGCGGCGATCCCGCACCTTGGTAACAGCATAGAAGACCGCCGTTGACAGAAAAGTAAGCCCAATCCCCACCGCATACATGGTCCTATAACCCCAACGGTCGATCATAAAGCCGCTGGCCACATTGCCCACAATGCCGCTCAAACCAAAATACACTGCATAGGCCACGGTTTGGTAAGTGGTGCGAATCTCCTTGGGGGCCAGCGCGTCCAGGTAATACAGCGTACCAATGGTAAACAGGGCAAAGGATGGGCCGTCCATCAGGCAGGAGAGCATCACGTGGTAGGGGCTGGTGGACAGGCTCAGAAAAACGTGCCAAAGCATGAAGAAGAAGGAGGAAGCCATCACCAGGTAAACGGGCTTGAACCTTCCCAGCATCTTCTTGGCAGACGCCATGACGACTGCCTCTGAAACAAACATCAGCGCGCCGGAATACCCCACAATGGCCGTATCGCCGCCAAGCTGCTTGATGAGCAGCGAATAAAAGGTAAAGGAGCCCCGGTGGGCGATTTGCATGAAAAACACGTAGGCGAGGAAAATCAAAAAGGTGTGATCTTTGAAGATGCGTCCCAGCTGCATATCCCGCAGCCGCGCCGTTCCCCGCCCGGCCACATCGCTGCCACGCACAAAGAACATGAAGGCGGCGATGCCGACGAGCACGAAAGTGAATACCGGGAGGATGGCATTGGTACTGGATCGGTTGATAAAAAGGCCCGCTGCTGTGCTGCACAGCGCATAGCCGATGCAACCCCACAGCTTCAACTGGCCCAGGGCGTTGCCATCCCCTGCCTCCTTCACGCTTTTGAGGCTCCACATATCCATCAGCGGCCCCTCAGAGGAAGCAAATGCCGTGTAGATGCAAAAGAAAGTGGACAAAAGCAAAACGCTAGGCGCGAAGAGCAACGCCAAGGCAAACATCGCCTGACAGATGATGCATATCACCAGCGTTTTTCTGGTAGAGCCGATCTTATCGGTGACGATGCCCCAAACAGGCTGGGTGAGGATGATCATAATGGAATTGATGCCGATGACGATGCCGATCATTTCGGCAGACAGTCCCCGTTCTTTCAAAAAAACCGTGATGAACGGGCCGAAGATTGCCCGGGAGGACATGAACAGGAAGTATATCAAACCAAAGGTGATTTTGACTTTGCGCAATCTCGCGGCAGAGTCCGCGCTGCTTGCAATCATTATGTCTCCTCCGAAGATGTATAATTGCGATACTCGTTGGGCGTCATGCCATGTGCCTTTCGGAACGCCTTGGAGAAGTACGAATCGCTGGTGAATCCCACCATGCGGGATATCTCCAGCACGGTCAGCTTTTTATCCACTCTTAGCAACCGCCTCGCATGCTCCAGGCGAACCGTATTAATCTGCTCGGAAACGCCCTTGAGCGTGTAGTGCTTGTATAGCCTTCCAACGTATGCCGGTGACATATGGATGATCTCGGCAATGGAATTAAGGCAGCAGGACGGGTCGGAATAATGCTCCTCAATCAGCATGTTAATACGCTGCAGAAGGTCGGTATGCTTATTGTCGCGCCTGTTTTCCATGCTGTCGCATATGATATCGATGGCTTGAAGGAAGTGGTCGATGGTGTCCTGAAAGTTTTCCACCTCATCCAGGCTGGTAGCAGCCAATATCTGCGAGTTTACCGATGGCGGCATTTCCAAAAATCCGCCCTTTTGCATTTCCTTGACCAGCAGCGATAAGGACATGGCCAGCCGGGAAACGGTAAGGCCGATGACAAGGAAGGAGTATTCGTATATGCCTTGCAGAATCTCGCATACTGTCGCCTTGGCTTCTTTGACGTTGCCAGACATGATGCAGTCTACCATATGGCTTTCCTTGGAGGTGGGATAGGCATACTCCTTGTCGGCATATTCCTGTATTTCCTCTCCAAGAATCAAGGCGCCCTTCCCATGGAAAATGCGGTAACGAATCGCTTCCCGTACCTGCCTGTACATTTGCTCCAGGCCTTCCATAGCGGATGCCGGGGCACTGACAGCGCAGCTGAAGGAAAGCCCCAGCCTCTTGGCGGCTGCCTGTTTAAGCTGGGCGACTGATTCCATCCAAAAAGCGCGGTCCAAAGCACCCGCACCATTTTTGCACAGGATCAGGGTGATGCTACCATTTTCGCCCATATCCACCGTGTCCACCGAAAACCGGGCAGAGAACGTCTCCTTTGCCATATCCATCAGGGCTTGCAGGAACTCCGTTTTCTTCTGCGGGTCAAAATGATTGGCAAACGCTTGCCAGCCATCCATTTTGATGAGCAGCACATAGTAGGCCGCCGCGCAGATATCCCCCGGCAGGGCTTTGTCCGTATGGCGCACAATGGCCAAGCCATCCTTGTCCGCCGTGCCCAATAGTACCTTGCGCAATAGATTTTGACGGGAAAGTGCGTTCATCCGCTCATTGACCGCTCCGATAGGGATGTACAGAAATTTGGAAAGCACCAGGGAGGCAATGAGGCCCAGCGCAATAAGGGCCGCGGCCACCGTCAGTATAAAGCAGGTCACGCGGTAAATCTCCTCCACGATGGAGCGGTAGGGAGTGAGCCTTACATAGTGCCAGCCGCTGGCGTCGCTGGGCAGGCAGGTGACCATCATTTCTTGCCCATTGATGCGCTGGATGAAGTTGTCGGCGTTTACGTTGCTTACAATTCGCTGGAAAAACGGTTCCCGGGATACATCTTCAAACAGCTCCTCCTCGTCGGGGCTGAAAACGGTGGTTCCCTCCCCATCGATAATCAGCGTGCGGGACTGGCTGTTTTCACCCTCTTTGGCCATCTGAAGCATCCAACCGCTGGAAAAGTTGACAAACACCGCATGGGTAATGCTGCCCACCCCATACACGTTGGTCATCATGAAGGTATAGCAAAACAGCGGCTCCTTGTTTTCATCCGGGTAAACGATCCTGCGGGCGACAGGCGTGTATCTGTTGTACTTTCCTTCCGCATCGCTGATAATGTTTGCAATCTCCCGGTCGAAGAACAGCTCCTTTGTATCCGCATCGCCAAACAACGGGATATTGTAGCCCCCCGCGCTGACGGAACTGACGGTGATGCTTTCCAGACCGCCGTTGTAGATATAGATGGAATCGATGTAGGGAATGGACATACGGTAATTGTTCAGATGGACAATGGATGTCATCAGTTCCTGGGGATTGTATTCCGTTCCGTACAGCAGGTAGGCGATGTGATTGTCATTATAAATTTGCCTGGTAATATTGAGTGCCAGCTTTTGCATGACCAGAGAGGCAGATTTATGCGTATTGAGCATCTGAACATCGACATGATAGGCATTGTTCAGCACGGTGCGCAGGCTGGCATCGTAAAACAAAATGGAGGAAGCGGCGATGATTACGAACACAAGAAAAAAGATCGAGCTTCGCAGCCGGCGATATATGCGGTTCTTGTTCCTTGCCATCAACCATTTCATCCATTTCACCCCACCTTACGCTCCACTCGCGTGGGATCAATGCTCACAGGCCTAATACGCACAACGCTGCACAGGGATAGAAGAACCCGGCAGCGGCAGACCGCTGCTGTTTGCCGATGCCGGGCTTTCATGGGCCGGTTACTTCACTTCCGTGGCGGTGATACCGCGGTCTTCCACATATTTGAGCCACTGCTGGATGTATCCTTCCCGGACCTTGTCCAGCCCGGCGGCTTTCGCCTTGGCGATGAATTCATCGATTGCCTTGTCCACATCATCTACCAGGCCGGCCTGGATGGCGGGCAGGTATTGGGTCTGCACGTTCATCACGGCAGCGCGTTCGGCCTGATAGGGCGTAGTATCTTCGCCAAAGCCGGTCCAGATGTTGGGATAGGTGTAGCCGCGGAACTCGTTGAACAGCTCTTTGAGGATGCGGCCCGTAGCCTTGGGATAGAGCATGAACTCCTCGTTCCGGGTGCCCCACAGGCGGGAGCCTTCCCTGGGGAACGCACTGGACACGGCGTCACCGACGATCTGATAGTAACCATCCTCGGTGATGGTGTAATGCTCGCCTTCAATGCCATAGTGGGACAGACGGTAATAATCCTTGTCCAAGATCAGCTTTTCCAGCACCAGCAGCGCGCGTTCGGGATTGCTGGCCGTGATGGGGATGGAAAAACCATTCTGCGTGGCGTCGTTGGGCGTCGCCAGCTTCTTTACACGGTAGAACGGGAGCCAGCCGATTTCCCAATCCGGATGGGAGACTTCCAGAATGGAAATCAGGTTGGCATAACCGGAGGGAGAGTTGTAGGCCAGGT
>JAEWNM010000280.1 GCA_023392755.1 Bacillota bacterium | reverse complement strand
TCATCCAGCCACACCTCAGCCGATTTGGGGATGGCGGCCGCGGCCTCCCGCAGGCTCACCACCCAGTACCTGCCAAGCTGCGCGATCACGGTAAGCCGCGTATATTTTGCAAGGGACCCCACCCGTTTGCTGCCGGATTCCGGATAGGCGTATGCCGCCGTATTGCTGTTGCGCAGCGTGATGTGCATGGGATTTTCAACCACATAGTAGTTGAGCAGCCAGCCATTCACGGTTTCCAGCGTGTCCCTGTCGACATAGGCGATATACAGCCATTCCTCCCACCTGTCCAGTATCTCAAATGTTTCACCGTTCCCAAGGCTTGTAATGGCGGCGGCCCCGGTGGTATGGTTTGTCCGCAGTGTCACATTCTGGCTGATCACCTCGCCCGTTTGTGTACCAACAACGTCCGCCCCCGCGGGCAATGACACTGACAGCATCCATACGGCCAGCAGAATTGCCCAAGCCAGCACTTTCTTCCGCATGCACACTCCTCCTTCTATCCCGGTCGTTCGCCCCGCGTTTCCTGTTCCGCCCTATTGGCGGAGCACACTTATGGAACGCGTAACATATGCAAAATCTTGCATCTTTTGGTAATATGGACCGTTGTTTTCAGCTTTGAACCAACGCTGTTTTGCCTGCGGCCGCTTTATCTTTATGCAAACTGCCCTTGTTCCGGCATCAGATTTTCCGCAATGGAACAATTTTTCTTGACAGATGGGATACAGACCGTTACAATGATTATGATCGGCTGAAAGGGCGCTTCTTCGGTCCTGTTCATACAAGCGCCCGTGCTGTTTTTCGTATAAAGCAACCATTCCTTTTCTTCTCCGTTGCGGGGCACTCATCGGCTCCGGTGCGGTTTGTATGGAAGAGCAGGCGGATGGCGAGATAAAGGAGCGGGATGTTCAGTATCCCGTGCCCAGCTTTCCCTATATAACGAGGGAAGGAAAATACCGCCGCCTGATATCGGCATAACAGCAAAATGGCGAATGCCTGTGCATTCCCGTTTATCTGGGTACTGTGCCGGAGTTTTTACTTCCGGCGCATGCAGGTGTACGAATCGACCAGCAAACAGATGAACCCATGGTGCGCGAAAAAACAGCCAGCCGTGCAGGAAATTTCCTGTACGGCTTTCGTCGTTCCCTGAAGACCTTGGACTCGTGTATAGAAAAAACCAAAAAAAGGAGGAGATCGCAATGGATTGGGTTTGGATCGTTCTGGCCGCAGTCATCTCCGCTGCCATCGGCCTGACCGCCGGCTATGTCTACCGGAAAAGCGCAGCAGAGAAAAAGATTGGCCGGGCCGAGGAATACGCCAAAAATTTACTGGACGACGCCATGCGCAAGGCGGATGAAAAGAAAAAAGAAAGCCTTTTGGAAGCCAAAGAAGAAGTGCTCAAGCTGAAGACGGAACTGGACAAAGAAATCCGTGACCGGCGTACAGAGCTGCAGCGCTCCGAAAGGCGCGTGATCCAGCGGGAGGAAACGCTGGACAAAAAGCTGGATAACCTGGAATCAAGGGAAGAGGGCCTGAACAAAAAGCAGACGCAAATACAGAAGCTCCAGGAGGAAGCGGAGGAATACCACGGCCGCCAGTTTCAGGAGCTGGAGCGGATTGCCGGCATGACCCAGGACGAAGCCAGGCAGATGCTAACCGACCGCATTCAGAAGGATGCCTTCCACGACGCCGCCGCCATGGTGCGGGATATTGAAAGCCGCGCCAAGGAAGAGGGCGAAAAGAAAGCCCGCAACATCATTGCTTTGGCCATTCAAAAATGCGCCGCGGACCATGTGGCCGAAAGCACGGTTTCCGTTATCACCCTGCCCAACGATGATATGAAGGGCCGCATCATAGGCCGTGAGGGCCGCAACATCCGCGCCTTGGAAACAGCCACCGGCGTGGACCTGATTATTGATGATACGCCTGAAGCGGTAATCGTTTCAGCCTTTGATCCCGTGCGCCGGGAGGTTGCCCGGATCGCCGTGGAAAAACTGATCATGGATGGCCGTATCCACCCTGCCCGCATCGAGGAGATGGTGGATAAGGCCCGCAAGGAAGTAGACAACCAGATACGGGAAGCCGGAGAGCAGGCCGTGTTCGAAACCAATCAGCACGGCATCCACCATGAGCTGGTGAAGCTGCTGGGGCGTTTGAAATACCGCACCAGCTATGGCCAGAACGTGTTGAAGCATTCCATTGAGGTATCCCACCTGGCCGGGCTGATGGCCGCGGAGCTGGGTGCCGATATAACGCTGGCCAAGCGCGCCGGCCTTTTGCACGACATTGGCAAGGCTGTTGACCACGAGCAGGAAGGCACCCACGTATCCCTGGGCGGCGAGCTGGCCCGCAAGTACCGTGAAAGCGCCGATGTTATCCACGCCATACTGGCCCACCACAACGATGTGGAGCCCCAAACCATCGAGGCCGTGCTGGTGCAGGCAGCGGATGCCATATCCGCCGCAAGGCCCGGCGCCCGCCGCGAATCGCTGGAAAACTACATCAAGCGCCTGGAGAAGCTGGAGGAAATCGCAAACTCCTTCACCGGCGTTGAAAAATGCTTTGCCATTCAATCCGGCCGCGAGGTGCGCATCATGGTCAAGCCCGACGATGTCACCGACGAGGGCACCAAGGTGCTGGCCAAAGAAATCGCAAAGCGCATTGAAAAAGAGTTGGAGTACCCCGGCCAGATTCGCGTGAATGTGATACGGGAAACCAGGAGCACGGAATTTGCCAAGTAGTACATAGTCCCAAACGCCAAGCGCCGGACGGCATGCTGCCGTCCGGCGCTTTTTCTGTGCGATCTGGTTTTGATTGATTTACACCCTGAAAAGAAGGCAAACCGCTTGGGCGCTGATGCCCCTCTCCTCCCCCTCAAAGCTCAAATGCTCCGTGGTGGTGGCTTTGACGCTTACACAGTCCAGCGGTATTTGAAGGGCAGCGGCCACGTTTTCCCGCATGGCCGGGATATGGGGGGAGAGCTTGGGCCGCTGGGCCACAATGGTCACATCCGCATTTCCCACCGCAAAGCCCCGGTCCCGTGCCAGGCGGACAGCGTGCTCCAAAAGCACAAGGGAGGATATGCCCTTAAAGGCCGGATCATTGTCGGGAAAATGCTTTCCGATATCGCCCAGGGCCGCCGCGCCCAGCAGTGCATCCGTCAGCGCATGCAGCGCCACATCGGCGTCGCTGTGGCCTAGCAGCCCCGTTTCATGGGGAATTTCCACCCCGCACAGAATCAGTTTGCGGCCTCCGGTCAATTGGTGTACATCATAGCCCTGGCCGATGCGCATGGCGGGCGCGCTGCTTCCTTCCCGGCGGGCAAGCACCGCTTCCGCCGCAAGCAGGTCTTCCGGTGTTGTGATTTTCAGGTTCTCATAGCTCCCCTCGATAAGCTGTACGGGTATGCCCAGCGCTTCCACAAGGGCGGCGTCGTCGGTAGCCGCCATACCCGCATCCCGGGCATGTGCCCGGAGCAACAGGCTTTTCCAAAAACCCTGGGGCGTCTGTACCGCCCGAAGCATCGCTCTGTCGGGCGTAGCCAGCGCTCGGCCCTTGGCGTCCACCTGCTTGATGGTATCCTTCACATTGACGGCGGCAACCCCCGTGCCGTGCTCCCTGACCGAGGCGGCCACCCGCATGATAATATCCCGTGTAACCAGCGGCCGGGCCGCGTCATGTATGAGCACAACGGATTCCTCCCGGGAGAGAAGCGACAATCCGTTTTTCACGGAATCCTGCCTCTGTGCCCCGCCATGGGCAAAGGCGGTTACGGCGTGCATCAGGCCGTGCCCGGCCAGCAGTTCCCTTGCCCTTTGTTCCTCCTCCGGCCTCACCACAAGCACAATGGCATCACACAGGCCCAAAAAGGCCCTAACGCTGCGGCATAGGGCGGGAACGCCGCAAAGGGGCAGAAATACCTTGTTTTCCGCCGCCTGCATGCGCCTTCCGCACCCCGCCGCCAGCAATATCGCTTCGGTCCGCATGATTTCCCCCATTGTCAGTTACGCTCCCTGGCCACCGTCTCGTCCTCCATAACCACCTTGTACATGTCTGCCGCGCCTTCCTTGCGCACATGCTCCAGAACAGACACGATCTCATACCGGCCGTACCGGTCGCCAAAGCGTATCTCCAGCAGGTCCCCCGCCTTCACCTCCGCGCCCGGCTTGGCCATTTTGCCATTCAGGGATACGCGGCCCCCGGAACAGGCCTCATTGGCTACCGTCCGCCTTTTGATGATGCGGGATACTTTCAAATATTTGTCCAGACGCATGACATACCTCTCGCTTTTACGCTATGCTTTGTATTATTCATTACTATGAGTAGAACATTACCCGCCGCCCCATATAGGGGAGCAACGAGGGGGCCTTGGCCCTCTCGTTCGAAATCGTCTCGCCCGGCTTTGCCGGGCGGGCGGGAGTTTGCGGAGCAAACGTTCCTTACGCTTTTCGCCGGCCGTTAGTCTGCCCCGGTCAAGCATAGCGCAGACCGATGCAGACTAACAGGCGAAAAGTGAAAATCTCGAAAAATTGCAAAGCTATTTTTTCGAGATGGGCGCTAGCGCCCAAAAACGCCCATGCGCGACCGCACGGGCGTTTCCGGTTTGATCTGATACCAACCCGCTTCAAGCAAAGCGGATGCTGGCATTACGCATTGACGGTGTCCTTCAGCGCCTTGCCGGGCTTGAACACGGGGGCCTTGGAGGCGTCAATCTTGATCTCCTCGCCGGTGCGGGGATTGCGGGCGGTGCGGGCAGGCCGCTCCTTCACTTCGAAAGAGCCAAAGCCGACGATCTGAACCTTTTCGCCAGCCTTGAGGGAGTCACTGATGACTTCCACAACAGCGTTGATGACCTTTTCCGCGTCCTTTTTGGTCAGCCCGGTTTTGGCGACGATGGCGCTGGACAGTTCTGCTTTGTTCATGAAAGTACCTCCTCGTTTTTACCAAGATGTATGATGGATTTCGTTTTTTGGGAAACACCTGAACCTATATTCGCCCCCGTCCGGCAATTTCCTGCCGGAAAGCGAATGGGAAGCGGATATCCAAAGAAAAAGCTTGATTTATGATTTTTTTTCCATCAGCTTTCCCTTTTCCCAGTATACATCCATTTCTGATAAAGTCAAGTGCTCCAACGCTTTTCCCTCCTCAACAATTGCTTTTTCCATCCGTGCAAAGCGCCGGATAAACTTGTCCACGGCGGCCAAAAGCAAAAGCTCTGGCTGCTTTTTGCACAGGCGGGCCACGTTGACCGCGGCAAAGAACAGGTCACCCAATTCCTCGCCGGGATCGGAGCCCTTCTCCAGCTCTTCATGCACCTCCCGGGCTTCCTCCAGCACCTTTTTCAGGGCTTCCTTGGGGTCATCCCAGTCAAAGCCCACCTGCCCGGCCTTCTGCTGCACCTTATGGGCCCGCATCAGCGCCGGCAGGTGTTTGGGCACGTCCTCCATAACGGCAGCCTGGGAGGCAAGGCCCCGCTCCTTACGCTTTTGTTTGTCCCAGCTTACAAGCACCTCCTCGGCAGTATCGCATTTCACTTGGCCGAAAATGTGCGCGTGGCGGGAAATCATCTTGCGGCAGATGGCGGTCGTCACGTCCCGTATGTCAAACTCACCGTGCCGCCCGGCAATCTGCGCGTGAAAGACCACCTGCAAAAGCACGTCCCCCAGCTCGTCCGCCACGTGGTCCATATTGCCCTCGTCGATGGCGGAGACCGCCTCATAGGCTTCCTCCAGGAGATAGGGTCGAAGGGATTCATGGGTCTGCTCCCTGTCCCAAGGGCAGCCGCCGGGGGCGAGCAAACGCTCCATAACCTGTAAAAGATCGTAAAAATCATGGCGTTTCCGCGCCAAAAGCGGCGCGGCAGGTATATATACGGCGGCTGTATGGTCGTAGGCCTTCTGCCTGTCAAGGCCGGAAAGCGGCACCTTCTGCACACTGCGCCGCGCCTGCTCCCCGGGCGGGAAGAAGAATACCTCCATTTCGGGGTCGAGCAGCGACATCAGCCATACCTTGATCTCCCCGGCCAGCAGGCGGCTGTTCAGTTCTGTAATCAGAACCGGCTCGGAAGGCAGCAAAAGCGCGCTTTTCCCGGCGGAGGCCGTCAGGATGCGCAGAGGCTGCCCGACAGGCATGCACGGCAGGGCGCACAGGCAAGGCGTATAAAGCGCCACGCCCGCCATAACCGTAACCTGCCTTTGGGAGCCGGCCGTCGCCATAAGCTCCCGCACCGTTTCATCCGCCGCCGGATCGGCCACGCCGTAGGCCAGCGGTCCTGATGCCGCGGCTTCCCATAATGTTTGCGCGGCCCGCGCATTCAATGCGTCAAAATCGCCGCATTCTTCGTAGAGCGCGTCCAGCGTGGCAAATTTGATATCCCGCTTTTCAAGCTCGCCGCAGGCCCCGTGCCGGCCTGTACGCAAAATAACCGTCCGGGCACATTCAAAAGCCTCCAGCGCGCCCAGGGTAAGGTGCTCCCTGGCGCCGGGTCCAAGCGGCACGACGGTGATCTTTTGCATGGTTTATTCCCCCTTGGGCAAATTCTTGCGCCTGCGCAGGTGAAGGGTGCTCAAATCCTCAGGTGTGACCGCCCTGAACAGGAATGCCGCGGCCGCATAGGCGGCTATGCCCGCCGCCACCAGCAGCATGGTGGAAAAGCGCCCGGACGGCAGCAGCTCCCGCCCGGCCCATATGACAAGGGACATCACGGCCGTAGCCAGCGCGGGCTTTACTACAAATCCGGTCCAGTCAAAGGTCATGCGGCCGTATTTGAGCACATAATAGAGATTGGGCACCATGCTGACGGTGTAGCACACCAGCGAGGATATGGGCGCGCCATGAATGTTGACCGATGGGATGCCCACCAATATGTAATTGAGCAGAATTTTTATGGCGACGCCCGCCATCAGGGTATACATGGGGATACGCTGCTTGCGCATGCCCTGCAGTATGCTGCTGGTGGACTGCACCACAACGAACACCACCACCGTCAGGCCGCTGACGGTAAGATATTCCGCCGCCAGGGATATGTTTTCGGGGGATATCTTGCCGCTTCCATAAAAGAAATGCAAAAGCGGCTCCGCCAAAAGGCTCAGACCAAGGGAGCACGGAAACCCGATCAGGAACGAAAGCCGCAGGCCCAGCCCGCTTTGCTTGGCAACGCCCGCAAAATCCTGCCTTGCAAAGTAACCGGAGATGGCCGGCACCAGGCTCATGCCCAAGGCGATGGAAAAGGCGGTGGGCACGTTGATGAGGTTGATGACCAGCCCGGAATAAAGCCCGTACAATTCCGTGGCCCGGTCCTGGGTAAAGCCGATCGCCTGCAGCCTGGACACCAGCATGGCCGAATCCACAAAGGCCGCCAGCGGCACAATGCAGGCTCCCAGGGTGATGGGGATGGCGTTGACGGCCAGCCGCTTCATCAGCGTTTTCATGGGGATCGGCGGCTGAGAAGCATCCTGCGGATGGCTGTCCAGCATTTTCTTCCGGCGTGTATAAGGAATGAAAATGTAAACCAAAGCAATACCCTCGGCAATGGAGGTGCCCAGCAGGGCGCCAGCCGCCGCGTGGGCCACGCTGACTGTCATCCCCCATGCTGCCAGCGGCAGGGCCACCGCCACTTTGCCCACCTGCTCGATAAGCTGGGAAACGGCGGTGGGGATCATATCCTGCTGTCCCTGCATAAAGCCCCGGAAGGCGGACATGACGCATACCAGAAACAAGGACGGAGCGATGGCAACAAAGCCGAGCTTCGCCTCCGGATTTTTGATGATCTCGCTTATCAGGCCGCTGCCGGCAATCAGCGCAATGGTAGTGACAAGCCCCAGCACGATCAGCATGTACAGAGCGCTCTGAAATACCTTTTTGGCATTGTAGGGATCATCCTTGGCCAGGCAGTGGGCCACCATGCGGGAGATGGCCACCGGCAGCCCCGCGGAAGAAATGGTCAGCAAAAGGGCATAGGTGGGAAAAACCAATTGATAGGTGCCGACGCCACCCTCCCCGACAATCCAGGCAAGGGGAACACGGAACAGTACCCCCACCACTTTGCCGATGAGGCCCGTTATGCCCAGAATGGTCACGCCACCCACGATGGATTTCTGCGTACGGGTCATGGTACACTTCCTCAATTTCCAGTTCGCGGCATAAAAATTTCCGCAACATGCCTATTATAAGCAATCTGTTGCGGAAGTACAAGCATGCAATCTTCCTGGAAATGGTTATTGCTCCATCTGGCGGCCCACGATGCCGGCGGCCGTCTCCGCCACCTTCAGCTCCGTATCCCCCATTTTCACCCCCTGCTCCTTGCTCATGAGCACCACGGCGCCAATGGCTTCACCATCGGCAATGATAGGCGAAACCACCTGGGCGGTATAACCGGTCATATCCTCCTCATTGGTCACCGCCACGATTTTGCCGCCCACCGACCGGTTGATGGCCACCGTCTGCCGGTTGGCAATGGCCGTCTCCAGGTCATGGCTGATGGGCTTGTCGCACAGCTCTTTTTTGGATACGCCGCTGGCGGCCACTACCTGGTCCCTGTCAACAATGCAGGCGATATGTCCAAGGCTTCTAAAAAGGGATTCCGTATAATCTTTGGCAAATCCGGACATTTCTCCGATGGGAGAGTATTTTTTCAGGATGACCTCGCCATCCCTGTCCGTATAAATTTCCAACGGATCTCCCTCACGTATCCTGAGCGTCCGCCTGATTTCCTTGGGGATGACGACGCGGCCCAGCTCGTCAATCCTGCGCACGATTCCCGTTGCCCTCAATGATATGCCCTCCTCGTGTAAGCGGGGCTTCACCGCCTCGCCGTGATGTTATTGTTTCCCCGCTATGCCCTTTTATTCCGCAGGAACCCATGGAAAAGGATGCGCACCGCTGTCAATAGATGGGCAGCGCGCCATGGCTATGGAAAAGGAAACCTGCGATGCAAAGCCCCAAAAAGAAGGAAAACAACCCTGTGCGGCGAATATTGGATATACGGTCAAACCAATGTCCATCCTAAACGAAAGGGCGTGGTTCCATTGACCCGGACGCACGAGGGAATGGCGGACAGCCAATAAAGCCCTGCCGTGCTTTTTTCATCCCTTGGGGGGTGAACCATCACACATAAAGGAGCAAATGCCATGAAAACGACGATCACCGGAAAAAACATGGTGGTAACGCCGGGCATCACCGAACGGATCATGAAAAAAACGAACCGTATGGAGCGGTATTTGAAGCCGGATGCCGAAATGTTCGTACGGCTCTCCAAGGAGCGCTCCAGCCGCCGCATCGTGGAAATCACCGTACCCTTCGATGGCGTGATCCTAAGGGCGGAAGCCTTTGCCGAGGATAACCTGTACCTGGCCATCGATCAGGCGCTGGCCAAGCTGGAAAAGCAGATACACCGGCACCGCACGAAACTGGAAAAACGGCTTCGTGAAGATGCGTTCAAAAGCACTGAGCTGGAGTTCATCGAGGACGCGGCCGCAGGCGACCAGGAGGAGCGCCGCATAGTGCGCACAAAGCAGTTCCCCGTCCGCCCCATGTCGGTGGACGACGCCGCATTGCAGATGGAGCTTTTGGGGCACGCCTTCTTCGTATTTGTCAACAACGAAACAGAGCGCACAAACGTGCTGTATCTGCGCAAGGACGGAAACCTGGGCTTGCTGGAACCGGAAAACTGATGCTATGGCGTGACGAAACAAGGATTTTGCATAGGGCCTTCCCATTGCGTGATCATGCCACTGAAATGAGACATAAGCATGCAAAAGGTTGGCATCAAAATAAATAAACAAAATCACCCCTCACACCGCCTCTCCGCGTGTGGTTGGGCAGTGTGGGGGGTGACTGGCGTTTATTCCCTGATCCTTCCATTCCACCATTTACGCCGGTTCCTTCGCTTTCTTTCCAGTGCTTCAATGAAGCCCCTTACCAATGCATGTATCATTGAGTACTCTCCATATCCCTCAAAGTCGTTATGGCAATATCCTGCGCATATCTGGTTTTGTACAACCGCCGGCCATGCATCTGATTATTCCTGTTACATATGCGTTTTTATCGCTGTCAGAACAGAATTGCTTTCCCGATTGGCTCTTGAGTTTTTGTCATGATACATCTTGTTCAGCCTAAAAAACAAACTGACTGAAAGTAGTATACATCCGGCCATAAGAATGTAATAAGCCGGCATCACATAATTCCATAGCACGCTTGGGAATGCTTGTTTCACAAACATACCGTCCATCAACTCATAGATGAAAATCCTGGTCTTGCCTTCGGCTATGGGGCGAAGCACATATGCGTTCAATGCCACACATACATTGCCGCTAAGCAGGATAAAGCGGTCTGATAACGCATACTTGTTTGTTTTCAGGCTGACAAGTCCGCAAAGATAAAGGGATCCGTGGCAGTATACAGAAATATAGATGTCATACGGCGGATACGCCGCATAGACCCTGCCCCCTGCAATAATCAACGTCATGTAGTAGAAAAAGCCAGCGACAATGCCCGAATACGCCGCCCAGCTTTGCGCCCTTTTTATACGTGTCAGAAGGATAATCGGTACCGCAAAATAAGCGACAGACGAATATTCAACCGGAAACACCAGACCCCTGCCCCCTATAAACGCAAGCACATAACGGCACAGGCTGAACACAAAAAGAGCGATGCATACAGCACGCAGGATTCGGCACCTTGTTTCATTGCTGCATCTGCAAAGCATGGCGGCAAAAATGTTCAGCGCCGCAAATACGAGAAGAGAAAACACATTCAGTCCAAGCATTCATATCACCCCTGCTTAGTTGAACCAGTTCCATGCATGCCAGAAGCCAAGAGCTCCCGCGCTTATGGAGCATACGAAATAGCCCGAAACAAAACATGTGGCAAAAAGAGCGGCGGAAATCAGCGAAATCCTTTTCAAATTGCGGCTTGTCTTCGGCTTGAGCTTCGGATAGGCGGCAAGCGGAGGAATCGCTGCTTTTCCTAAAACACATGCAAACTGATTGCGGCAGATGCGCCCGTATGCACAAACAAGCGCATGGACAAAAAAGACGGAATACACACATCCGACCGCAGCCAAAGCAGAAAGGGAAACCAGTGCAAAGGCAAATACAGCTCCGCACCAGTAGGGTATTTCGGGTATTAGCGAATATGGGCTGAGCCCGCCTATCAGGCAGACGCCTGCCGACGGCGACGCAATTGAAAACACCGCCATAACAGCAACACATGCAAACAGCAATACGAAAAACATACCCGCAAGCATATTGGAAAACACATGGCCTGCCACGGCAAGGGCTTTTGCCGAAACTTCCAAGGATGCATTTTTGTTCATTTCCGTCCCCTCCTCAGCATTGTTTTGCGGCTTGCGCAAGTTGATCCGTTTGCCAGGTACATCCGCAATCAACATTTCCCAAAGCCGGTCAATACAGGTTATTGCTTACTACTGAATATTGTATAGTAGATGAATCGAATTGTCAACAGCCATCAGATAATTATTTCTTATCCGGGTCTATCGCCGCCTTTGCCCTGGGAAGCCCTTTCACTTGTGCCTGTACAAGCCCTATGGTACAATGAGGAAAATGCAGGAGGGTGATGCGATGGATATCCGCATTCTGGGCTGCAACGGGCCGTATCCCGCCCCGGGCGGTGCCTGCTCCGGCTATCTGCTGGCAGAAGGAGACGACCGGGTATTGCTGGATTGCGGCCCAGGGGTGCTGGCGCGGCTGATGGCGAGATTTGACCCCGCCAGGCTGACGGCGGTATTGTTATCCCACGGCCATGCAGATCATTGCTCGGATATGATGGCGCTGCGGTACTATATGGACATCCGCCGGCAGAACGGCGCAAAAGCCCTGGACGTTTATGCGCCGAAGGATGATACATCCCCCGTGCTCCATTTTCTGGCTGAGTCGGAATCTTTCCGCATGCATTGGATTGCGGCCAGGGATACGCTGGAAGCCGGCAAGCTCAGTATCCGGTGCGTCCCGGCCCGCCATCCGGTTCCAGCGGTGGGCTTTCGCATCGGTACTTTCGGCTATACAGGCGATACAAATGTACTTCCTGGGCTTGCGGATTTTTATAGGGATGTTTGCGTACTGCTGGCGGACGGCTGCTTTTTAAAGTCGCAATGGAAGGATAACAGCCCCCACATGGCGGCATATCAGGCGGCGGAATTGGCACGGGACGCTGGGGCCGGACGGCTGGTTATAACCCATCTTCGGCCCGATGTGGATGAGACGACGCTTGTGAAGGAAGCCGCGGCAGTATTCCCCCATGCCGCGCTGGCAAAAACCGATATGCTGATACAGGCTGACAGCGGGAAGTGACGCCGCCCATGGATGACTCCCCCCTCCTTGAGACAAAGTACCGGCCCCTTCCGTTTCATGTAGCCCGGCCGCTCGTCTGCGCCACGCTTTGCTATGGCGCGGGAGTGCTGCTGGGCGCTTCCCGGCTCTTTCATTTACTGTGGGCGGCGGGGCTGCTTGCCGCCTGCCTGATGGCGCTTGTCCTTTTCAGGGCACGCGGCGCAAAAACGGTACTCGCCATGCTTCCGGCCTGCTTTTTCCTGGGGTTGGTGCTGGCGTCGCTGAGCGCGAATCCCCCACGCCCGCCGGAGGGGGATTATGCCATTTTGGGCACGGTGGAAGGGCAGGTGCGCCTGCGGGAGGACGGACAGGCCGCCTGCACGCTTGGCGGCGTGACCATAAACGGCATAAGCCTTGCGGGCAACGCGTATTGGACATTTTACACCAGGGATGGGGAATCGCCTCCCGCTCTTGAAAACGGCAGCCGTGTGGCTTTTTCCGGGCGACTGTACCACCCGGACAAGCGCCAGAACCCCCACGGGTTTGATTTTGACCTGTATTTGAAACAGCGG
>JAEWNM010000273.1 GCA_023392755.1 Bacillota bacterium | reverse complement strand
GCGCATGGCTGAAGGGAATCATCGTGATTTTGGCGCTATGCCTCGCGTCGCTTCTTATCTTCTCTCCCGCCGCCGGGCTTATCCTGCTCGTACTGGCTGTCTTGGGGACGATAGGGGCGGAAAAGCTTGCCAAGGCGCGCAAGCCGGCGCAAGGAAGCAGCCGGGGTATGTGAAATGCCAAAACGGCCCCCTGCCACATGCGGGCAGGAGGCCGTTCCATGCGTGCGCCCTATTGCGCCTGATACAGGCCCTTTTTCTGCATATAGTTGAAAACGCCCTCGCCGTGCTGCTGCTCCTCCTTTTGAATGTGGTTGAGGGCTTTGCGCACGTTGGTATCCCGAAATTCAAAGATCGACGTGTTATAGGCGCTGGATACGTATTTCTCCGTCATCAGCACATCATTGCAAAGCGCGGCGTCGTTTTGATTGGCCATGCCGGGGCTAGCGGCGGGGGGCTGGCTTTGTTGCTGGCCCTGCTGTTGCATGTCGGGCACCTGCCCTGTGGAAATCTGGTTAAGGGTGTTAAGGTGCTGCTGCTCCTGCCCGGCGTAGGTGCTGAAAAGCTGCTTGAGCTCCGGGTCCTGTGCCTGGCCGGCGTATGCCTGGTATTTTTGGATGCAAACCTTCTCGTGGTTCTTCAAATCGTTCAGGAGCGATGTTTCCTTTTGCGTAAACGTTATGGCCATGTGCCGCCACCTCCTGCTGATAGGTTGGCAGCAGGCGAGGCGGATTATTCGGCATATGAACCGGTACCGGCCAAAAAGAAACGCGCCCGTCAGGGGGCGCAGTCTTGCTTTGCATTTTCTGTTCCGTTTTTATCAAAGGCGTCATTCAGCGCGGCCTGCGCTTCCGCCGCGCTCATGCCAAAGCGCATGTATGGGCTGTACAGCAGGTTCAGCATCTCGTAATCCACCGGGGCAAGGGATTGCGTGCGCGTGTAGGGCTGGTAGATAATGCTTTCCGGCGCGGTGTCAATGTCGGCGGTCAGCCCCAGCATATTCACAAACTCTTCCCGTATCAGGTGGTTGCGGTCCTCCTGCTCCGTTACGTCGGCGGCGATGGCGATCAATCCGTAGCGGATGGTCGTATCGCTGGAAAGGCAGTTCATAAAGCCCCAGTTGCCTGTTTCATAGTGCACCAGATATTTGGACATGCGTTCAAAGGGCACAAAGGAAACAAAGACGTTGGCTTCGCCTTCCCCGGCGGCAAACGATATCTCCGGAAGGCCGGGCACGCTTTGCTTCAGGTCATCCGCCAGCGATTGCAGCGTTTGCATGTCATCCACCGTAGGTGTGCCCCTCACATAAACGGACAGGGGAATCTCCCATCGGATCAGCGCGTCCCGCTGGGTGTCGCCGTATTCCGAATGGAAGGCGGCGGCGAAAAAGCCGTCACGGGCCGGGCCGGAGGGAGGTTCACCCTTGGCAAGGGCGCCCTGCAAAGGGAGCAGCAGGCAGGCGAGGAGGGCGCAAAGCCTGCAAAGAAGGGAGGTCATGGCCGTCATCTCCCGCATAAAAACATTCCTTCCCGCAGCTTATCTTCGGGCGGGCTACAGCTACTATTCGACGGGGACGGGGGAAACCCTTTATGCAAGGCCGGGGCGTCATTCCCTGCCCATTCACGTCATATCATGCAGTATCACGGGATATAAAGGGGAGGATGCCATGGAAAACGGCAGGTTCGTACAATCGATGGCCCCCGCCGAGGGCGGGCCGGCTCCGCCGCCGCCGGACCGGTGCAACGGCCAGCTGTATACGGTGCAGCGGGCCGACACGCTCTACGCCATTGCCAGAAAGTATGGGGCGACGGTGAATGCCATCCTCAATTCCAACCCGCAAATCGTGCGCCGGGGGGCAATCTGTGTCGGGCAGGTGATCTGCATTCCCACCGGGCGGCCCAAACCCGAACAGCCGGGCATCGTCCGGGTTCTTTCGCTGGACTTTTTTTCGGAGGCCGGCGCGCCGCTCCCCGTCACAGGCGGGGTGGTGCAGCTTGCTCCCAAAGTCATCGTGCGGCCCGCCTTCAACCGCCCGGTCTCCGAGGTGTACTTTTTTCTGGAGCCTGCCGGCCCCAACGCGTGCGAACAGGCCCGCCTCATCGGTGTGGATTGCCCCAGCGCCGTAACGGGCGTGGCCGAGCTTGTCTGGCAGGTTCCGCCCCAAACCCACGGCCGCGTGTTTGTGGTGGCGTGCCTGAACAGCCTGTGCGCCAAATCGGCCCAGGTGCCTGTGGTGCGCGGCGCATAGCCGGGCGGGCGAGACAGGTGCATAAAAAAGGGCGGCCCCGAACGCGCATCCGCTCCCAGAGGGGAAATGCGAAATGCGTGTTCCGGGCCGCCCATGGGCATGTTTTTACTTGTTCACCACGTTTTGAGGCGTTCCGTCTACAAACGCCTGCAAATTCATAACCGCCACGTCCATCAGCCGCTGGCGCGATTCCTTGGGCGCCCAGGCGATGTGCGGGGTGATAAGGCAGTTGTCCAGCCCCAAAAGGGGGTTGTCCCTTTGAACGGGCTCCACCGATACCACGTCCACCCCGGCGGCGTACACCTTTTTGGCAAGCAGCGCCGCGCGCAGGTCCGCTTCGTTAATCAGCGGCCCGCGGGATGTGTTGATGATGATTACGCCGTCCTTCATCTTCGCGATGGTGTCGCGGTTGACAATGTTTTTCGTCTCCTCGGTCAGCGGGCAGTGCAGGGAGATGACGTCGCTGTTTTTCAAAAGCTCGTCCATGGATACAATCTCCGGGCCCTTGAAATACGCGTCAAAGGCCAGCACCTTCATGCCGAACGCCCTGGCGATATCGGCCGTGGCCCGGCCGATGCGGCCGTAGCCGATAATGCCCATGGTCTTGCCGCTAAGCTCCATCAAAGGGTAATCCCAAAAGCAAAAGTGCGGTCCGTCCGTCCAGCGGCCTTTTTGCACCTCGCCGTTGTGGTGGGCCACCCGGTGGCAGATTTCCAAAAGCAGCGCGAACACAAACTGCGCCACCGCCGTGGTGCCGTAGGTGGGTATGTTGCAAACGGGTATGTTCCGCTCCCTGGCGGCATCAATGTCCACCACGTTGAAACCCGTGGCCAGAACGCCGATGAATTTCAGCTTGGGCGCTTTTTCGATAATCTCCCTGGTGAGCGGCGTTTTGTTGGTGTATATGGCCTGGGCGTCGCCAATCCGCTTGAGGGTTTCCTCCGGGGCGGTCTTGTCATACACCGTCAGCGTGCCCAGCTTTTCAAGGCCCTCCCAGCTCAGGTCGCCCGGGTTCTCCGTATATCCGTCCAGAACAACGATTTTCATAATACGCGTTCTCCCTTTCCTCATGCGCTCCTTGCGCACCCCAATACCTGAATCGGAGCTGTCGTGCTAGTCGCATAACTGTATAACTATTCAGGAGATGGCGTCCGAAGGTTTCCAAAGGGCGACCGGAAAGCCCTTTGGTCGCGTCAAAAGACGCGAAATCCTTCTTCTTAAATAATATTATTTGAAATACGACCTTGGCGCGACAGCCCCGGTTTGTGTCAGACCTTTGCCCAGGCTTCCTTCAAAAAGCGTTTGGCACCCGCGACCACCATGTCGCAGTCCTCCTCGCCCCAGGGTTTGACTTCAAAGGACACAATGGGCCGCTTTCCATCCTTCAGATAGCCCACCGCAAACAGCTTGCGCAAAAATGAAACCAGCATGCCCTCGTCCACCAGCCCGTTGGGAAACAGAAACCTGGGGTGCTGGTCGCCATAGGCCGGCGCGCCTTTTTCCAATACGGCGTTGGCGATGTGCACATGGCGTATGTAGGGGACGATAGGGTCAACGCATTCGTCGATGGTTTCGTGCAGCTGCGTCATGTGGCTCAAATCCACCATCAGCCCAAAGAAGGGGAACTCTGCGCTGATTTCCTTTGCGAAGCGCAGCGCCCGCTCCGTAGGCCCGATGAGGGAGCACTTTTCCACGTCGTAATCGAATACCTCCAGGTTGACGGGCATGTCACCCTTGGAGGCGGCATATGCGCAAATCTCCCTGGTGCTTTTCACCAGCGCCTTGTAATGCTCCTCCACCCTGCTTTCATCAAACTTTCCGGCAAGGTAGGCAAAGCCCTTGGCACCCATCTCATACGCTTCGTCGACGCAGGCCTTCATGCGGTTAACCGCCCGCAGGCGCAGGCTCTCGTCCAGGCTGTTCAGGTTTTCCTGGTTGCGCAGCAGCTGGGGCTGCGCGCCGTAGGTCATGGTGGCGCCGCTTTGCTTTACAAGCTCCGCCACCCTTTGGCGCACGGCGCCGTCGTTGATATGGGTCAGCTCGATAACGTCAAAATCGCAGTCCAGAAGCGTGCGGCGCACGGCCTCCTCAATCGCGCCCTCCCCGGTCATGGCGAAGGGATAGGCCATAAAGTGCACCAGGCCAAGCTTCATATAATGGCCGAGCGGTTCTTTCATGTCATAACCTCCTGTTTACTGTTCGGGTGCCCAGCTTTTCACGGCGGCAATGCTGCCGCCCATGTCGCACAGCTGTTCCTTAACGCATACGGCGTCGATCACATAGGGGCGGTTGGCGGCCTTGGCGCGCTCCAGCGCCTTTTGCAGTTCCTCCGGCGTAAACACCCGCTCGGCGTCGCAGCCCAGGCCCTTGGCCAGCATCACGTAATCCACGGTGCCGTCCTGGTTGCAGGGCATGGAGACGGCGTACTCAAAGCCGTACGCGCCCTTCTGGTTCTGGCGGATCAGCCCCAGGTGCGCGTTGTTCACGATCACGGCGGTCACCGGCATGCGGTAGGCCGCGGCCACCGCCAGCTCCTCGCCCAGGAAGGTGAAGCCGAAATCGCCCACCACCGTCACGCTCTGCCGCTGGGGAAAGGCCACCTTGGCACCGAAGGCCGCGGGCACTTCATACCCCAGCGTTCCCGCGCCGCCGGAGGGCAGGTAGCGGCGGGGCCTGTTGATCTGCTGCAGCTGGCCCGACCAGATTTGCACAATGCCGCAGCCCGCGGTGAACATGGTGTCATCGTCATAGGCACGGTTGATTTCGTGGAAAACACGGTGGGGCAGGATGGGGCTGCCTTCATAATCGGTGCGGCGGCGAAGCTCCTTGCGCAGCGCGGGCAGCTCTTGAGCCCGCGCGGCGTTGACGGGCTTCATCTGCAGTTCCTTGGCGCGAAGAAGGAGCGTTTTGGCCGCAAGTCCCGCGTCGGCCACAATGCCAAGGTCGGGGTTGAACACCTTGCCGATTTGCGTGGGCTCGATGTTGATGTGTATGAACTTGCGCTCGCCCCGGTAGGTTTTGATGTCGCCGGTATGCCTGTCGGTAAAGCGGCAGCCGATGCCCAGCACCACGTCAGACGCCAGAAAAACCTTGTTGCCCACGGGCTGGCCCACCTGTATGCCCGCGTGGCCGGCGTTCAGCGGGTGCTCCTCCGGTATGCCGCCCTTGGCCATGTAGGTGGTGATGACGGGAATCTGCAAATATTCCGCCAGGGCGATGACATCGTCTTCCGATTCGCTCAGCGTCACGCCGCCGCCCATGATGATTACGGGGGCTTTCGCGCCTTTGAGCATCGCCAGCGCTTCGTCAATCTGCTTCCTGTCCGGCGCGGGCTTTTCCACAGGCGCGGGGGTGTAGGCGCTGATGTCAAAATCAATCTCCTGCTGCTGAACATCCAGCGGCATATCCAGGAGCACGGGGCCGGGGCGGCCGCTGCGCATCAGGTAAAACGCCTCCCGCATAACGGCGGGCAGGTCCTGGCCGTTTTTCAGGCAGTAGGTTTTCTTGGCCACGGTTTTGCAGATTTCGGCAATATTCACACATTGAAACGCTTCCTGCTCCATCTGCCATGTGTTGGCCTGGCCGGTGATGGCAAGGAAGGGTATGGAATCGATAAAGGCGGTATACAGCCCCGTTACAAAATTCGTCGCGCCCGGGCCGGAGGTGCAGATGGCCAGGGCAATCCGGTGGCTGGCCCGGAAGTACGCGTCCGCCGCGTGGGTGCACGCCTCCTCATGGCGCATGCAGTAATGGCTGATGGGGGCGTTCTCCAGGTATTTGTACACGGGGTTGATCCCGGCGCCCGGTATGCCGAACGCGTCGGTGATCTTTTCCTTGACCAGGATTTCCACAAGAGCCTGGGCTACTTTCATTGTGATTGCCTCCTTTATTTTCCCGCAGGTTCCGCCGCTTATTCCATTGCGGCGCCGCCTGCGGGTTGTTTCGTTCCACTTGGAATTTCACACAATAAAATGCAATTCCAATTGCAATAATGATACCACGCAAGCCGTGTTTTTGCAATAGCGTAATCCGGGCTGCGCAGGGCAGTCTCATTTAAGCTTTATACTATAAGTGAGGATGCACCCGAAGGTCCAGGGCTCCGTAACATCGCCCCCGCCTGTGGCGGGATAGGGCGATGTGGAGGAGGCTGGCGAAACAAGCGATGCAAACGAAAGTGCAGCAGCGCGCCGATTGAGCCAGATGGGTAGAAAAGCCCTGGTCGCCCCCTTAAGGGGCGAAATATGCATCCCCTTCAGTGGTATGGAACTGCTAGAAGATAGGATATATCGTGCCTGACGTCATGTTAAGCGCGAACCCAACGACCTGGACCATCCGGAGCATAGAATCTTATTTTGCTCACGCTTTTGTCTTGATAAAGAATCCAAATGCGACTGCCCCGTTGGACTGCGGCCTGCCGCATACCAGAAAGGAGCGCCGCTTTCGCGGTGCTCCCCAGACCATCAATAAACCCAGGGAGGTATCGGAGGGCCGAAGCCCTCTGATTTTAGATCGCAAACCAGCGACATGTGCGGTGGTTTGCGTGAGAATTTCAGAGAAATTCTTTCCTTACCCGAGCAAACGGCCGCAAAATGGCATCGCCATTTTGCAGTGTAGCGAGGGAAAAACTCAACAAAGTGGCGACAGCCACTTTGTTGATACACTGAGGAGCAACGCTTTCGCGGTGCTCCCGATATTGCCGAAACCCTCCGGCCCTTATAGGCGGCGCCTTGGGGCCTTACGCTTCCTCCCCATCCTCGCCCTTTAGCACCTTTTCAACAAAAATGCGAGCCAGGTCCGGGTCGAACTGCTTTCCGGCCGACCTTAAAATCTCCCTGACCGCCTCCGCGTCGTCCAGCGCCTTGCGGTAGCCCCTGTCCTCCCGCATCGTGTCGTAGGAATCCACCAGCGCCAGGATGCGCGCCAGCAGCGGTATCTTGTCTCCCGAAAGGCCCTGGGGATAGCCTGTGCCGTCCCACCGCTCATGGTGGTAGAGTATTACTTCCGATATGGCGTTCAGGTTGGGCACCGACTGGGCGATGCGGTAGCCCGCCTCCGGGTGCTTTTTGATTTCCTCCCATTCAGCGCCGGTCAGTGATCCGGCCTTTTTGAGTATGTTCAAATCCACCCGCACCTTGCCGATGTCGTGCAGCACGGAGGCCAGCTCCAGCGCGTCAAAATCCTCCTTGGGCAGGTCCAGCGCCTGGGCCAGCGACCTGGCCAACACGGCCATGCGCTCCCCATGCTCCCGCGTTTCGTCGCTCTTTTCGTACAGCGTGTGCTTGATGGAAGCCAGTACGGAATTGTACAGATGCTTGTGGGCTATAAGCTTGCGCCTGTACATAAACCGTTCGGCGGTTTTGATCACGTTGTCCAGTGGTTCCTCCGCGACCACCTTGGTGGCGTAGCCCAGGGAAATGCTGACCTCAAACAGCTCCTTGCCGGGGCGGGTTTCATGGGCCGCGCAGGCCTTGTTGATATCCTTTACAATCTGCGCCGCCGCTTCCCCGTCGGTGTTTGGCAAGAACACCAGAAATTCGTCGCCGCCGATTCTGGATATAACATCCTGCTCCCTGAGGCAGCCTTTGAGTATTTTCGAAATTTCCGTCAGCAGGTAGTCGCCCTCGTCGTGGCCAAAGGCGTCGTTCACCAGCTTCAGGCCGTTTACGTCGCCCAATATCACCGACAGCGGCAGGCACTCCCGGCCGCTCAGCCGCTGCCGCTCCTTTTCCATATAGGTCCTGTTGTACATGCCCGTCAGCACGTCGTGGTAGGTAAGGTAGGCGATTTCCGCCTCCTTTTGCTTGCGCTCCGTAATATCCTGCAAAAGCCACATATGGCTCCTGGCGGAACCGTCCTGCATTTTCAGCAGCGCCAGCGTCAGATGAATCCAAACCTTTGTTCCGTCCGGCCGCGTATGCAGCCTTTCCATCTCAAACGACCCGGCCCGCCCGCTTACAAACGCTTCGTAGGCGTCGCGGCCCCCGTTCAGCTCCTCCGGCATGATGGCTTTGGGCCATTCGTCAGGCGCGACCTGCTCTATGGGCTTGCCCAGTATGGCTTGCGCCATGCCGTTGGCGTGCATCACGCCCTGACCGTCCTCAAAGGCCACGCCCACCGGCTCCTGCTCATACAGCGTGCGGAACCTGATCTCGCTCTGCGCAAGGTCGGCGTCCGCCTGAATCTGCCTGAGCCTTGACCAGATGACCATGCACAGCAGCAGGAAAAAGAGGGGGTAGACCGCAAGCACCGGCAGGCTTACGGCGCGCAGCACGGGCCGTATGCTATCCCTTGGCAGCGCCAGCGTGCACAAAAGCATCAGCACATGGGTGATAAGGCCCACCAGATAAAACTCAAAGCCGGTGAAGCGATATTGGAGCCGGGTGCTTTTCAGGCGCGTCTCCCGCCATAAAAGCCCGGCGGCCGCCGAGACCGCCGTCACCAGTACACCCATGATCCAGCCGCTTCCGCCCATTATGATCCGTGCGGCGATGATGATGCCGGCGCATATGAGCGTGGGCGCAAGGCCGAAGAACATGCCCATGGCGCTCACGAGTATGGACCTTGTGTCAAATACGATGCCCGAACCGAAGCGCACCGTGGTCAAAAGCACCAGGATGCCCACGATGCCCGCAATCACGCCTATGATGATATGGGAGGCGGCTTTCCTTTTCCTTAACGCGCCATACACGAAGGTAAGCAGGATGCTGGCCGTCAGGAGAATGGCCGCGTTTACCAGCAGGTCCCGGAAAAAACTGATATCCATCTGCCCACCGCCTTGTAAAGGTCATTAAATGAATGCATGCGGGAACCGGCTCGACAGGCCCGGCTTTGCTGGTTCCCCGGCCATGCGCGGGAAAAGTGGCGGAAACAAGAAGGACTGCCATGAAAATACAGCTATTCTGCCCTAAGTATATCACGGCATTGCATGCCTGTCACTCCAAAGCAACGTTTCGCAAATGATTTTACATTGCATATATCGCCCAAATGCCGCGTTTTTTCAAGGAAAACGGCCAGGTTTCCAAATATCCTTCCAAAAGAGCTGCAAACAATAAAAAAGCCCGGTCCCGGATATGCTCCCGGACCGGGCTTCAGACTATAAAAAACCCAGGGAGGTATCGGAGGGCCGCAGCTCTCCGATTCGAAATCGCAAACCAGCGACATGTGCGGTGGTTTGCGAGGAATTTCGATGAAATTCCTTCCTTGCCCGAGCAAACGGCCGCAAAAGGCGTAGCCTTTTGCAGTGAAGCGAGGGAAAAACTCAACAAAGTGGCGTCAGCCACTTTGTTGATGCACTAAGCCCGGTCTCGGAATATGCTCCCAAACCGGGCCTTTTCAGCTGCGCGCCGCTTGCGTGCGCGCGGTATTTACAGTTGCAGCTTCATGTCGCCGGGCTTGATGAAGCCCAGCTTTCGCATCAGCTCGCTGATGCCAAGGGAGAGGATGGCCGGCAGCACCAGATGCAGCGCCAGCATCTTCATGGCCACGATTCCCGCCCCCTCCTGCTGCGCCATGGCCCTGTACGTGCCGATCTGCCCCACGAAGCCGGATGTGCCCATGCCCGCGAACACGCCGCTGTTGTGCATTTGGAACAGCGTCGTGGAAAGCGGACCCAGTATGGCGGCGGCCAGGGTAGGCGGAACAAGGATCAGGGGATGGACAAGTATGTTGGGCACCTGCAGCATGGAGGTGCCTACGCCCTGGGCCACCAGGCCGCCCACCCCGTTTTCGCGGTAGCTGGATACGGCGAAGCCCACCATCTGGGCGCAGCAGCCAACCGTGGCCGCTCCGGCCGCCAGCTTAAGCCCCAGGCCAAGCTCGCCGCCCTCCGGCACGGAAAAGATCATGGCGCACAGCGCGGCCGAGGAAATGGGCGCGGTCAGCACAAGGCCCACCACCACCGATACGATGATGCCCATGGGAATGGGCTGCAAAAGCGTGGCCGTATCGATAAAATTGCGTAAAAGAGCCATCAGCCAGTTCACCGCCGGGCTGACGATATAGGCGGCCAGACCGCCCGCCATAAGGGTGGCCGAGGGAATAAGAATGATATCCAGCTTCGTTTTGCCCGCGATCAGGTTGCCGGCCTCCGCGCCTGCCACCGCCGCCAGAAAGCAGCCCAGCGGGCCGCCCAGGGCGTAGCCTACGGCGCCGGAGGCGGCGGATGTGAATATGGCCAGCGGCTTCACCTTCATGCCCCAGGCGACGGATACGCCAATGGCCGCGCCCACCACCGGCGCGGATTTTGCCGTGGCGGCAATTTCGCTCAGTATGGAAAGGCCGGGGATTAACGCGCCCAGCTGGTCCAGGATCGTGCCGATAATGAGTGTGGAAAACAAGCCCAGCGCCATGGCGCTCAACGCGTTCAGCCCGTAGCGCTTGAGCAGCCGCGCCCCCAGGGACGGTTTCTTATTCTCCTGCATGACAATGCCCCCTTCCCCCAATTTCGCTACATTATAAAGCATTGCGGGGATGGTGTAAAGATATGTTCCCTGCATGCATGGATACAATCTGGTAAACCGGTACCGAATTGATGATTTGCAATGCGCGCGTCCTGTTGTATAATGCTTCCTGTAAAAAGCATTTGCCCGCGCGGCGCGCCCCTTTCGTGCCCGGCCGCGCCCTGAATTGCATCTGTAGGGGGATATGTACCAATGAAGCGTTTGAAATGCCAGTGGATGCTCCCGGTGCTGGCGGCCTGTTTGATGCTTGCCGGCCTGGCCCCGGCGCAAGGCTCGGCCTCGGCTTGTGTTCCGGCGGCGGGCGACACCGTTCTCTTTGGCAGCTATGTGCAGTCGGGCGGCTGCTCCGGCTGCGAACCCATTGAATGGACCGTGCTTGACGAGCACGACGGCCTGCTGCTGCTGATTTCACGAACCGGCCTTGAAACGGGCCCGTACAACAGCAAAAAGCAGCGGGCCACATGGGCCGAATCCTCCCTCCGGCAATGGCTCAACAGCGACTTTGTCTCAGAGGCGTTTACGGACGCGGAGCAATGCGCCATTGCGGTCACAACCGTATCGACGCCCGCCGGCAGCTTCATATCGCCCGCCACAGGCGAGAAAATCAATATCGCCGCGTCTTCCGACACGCAGGATATGGTGTTTTTGCTCAGCGTGTCCCAGGTGCAGGAATATTTCCCCAAGGAAAGCCGGCGGAGGGCCCCAAACAATGCCTACCTGCTGGACAAGCCGGAATCCGGCATGCCATATCCCGCCGAGGGCGACCCCTGCGATTTTACATACGGCAACTGGTGGCTGCGCGATGTGCGCAAGGACAAGGGCATCAAGTCCGGGTTCCACGTAAAGTCCTACGGCGCCATCGCGTCGGCCGGCCAAGTCAACCTGAAGCGCTACGTCATCCGCCCCGCGATATGGGTGGACGCCGCTTATCCCTTTGATGCCTGCGATTGACTGATGCAGGCCAATGCCTATACCCACCCCGAGTATTCCAGTATTGACGGCTTGACAATGGGCGACACCATCCGGCGCCACGGGTTGGGCGCGATGCCCATGACCAGCAGAAAATGCCTGTTGAAGCTGGATACCGAACCGTAGCCCACCTGCTCGGATATGGCGGCCACCGAATCCTCCGTGCTGCGCAGGAGGCTGCATGACTCCAGTATGCGCGTGGTGTGTATAAATTTCAGCGGGCTCATCTGCATGATGGCGTGAAACGTGCGCCGAAAGTGGGTGGGGCTCAAATGGCACAGGCCCGCAAGGTGTTCCACGGGAAAATCGTACATGTAATTGGCCTGGATATAGTTTAGCGCCGGGGCGATGGGCAGCGCGTCCCCGCGCTTTTTTTCGTCCGGGTTTTTTTTCGTGCCCGCGTAAATGCGCAAAAACGCCATAAGCAATGCAAGGCAAAGCCCCCTAACGCTCACCTGGTAGTTGCCGGGCCTTTGCTCCATCTCCCGTATAATCATTTCCGCCAATTGGCGGATTTCGGGATAATCCCTGCCCGGCAGTATCATGTTGCAGTTTTGCAGCATGTCCGCGTACAGGCCGCCGGAGGGCAGCATGTTCTGAAAGTAGTTGCGCAAAAGCTCCTGCGGGCTGAAAAAAAGGTAGGTCCACAAGCTTGCCTGGCCGGGGGCGCTGTAGGTGGTGTGGGGTACGTTGCGGGCGATGCACGTCACATCCCCGGCGTGAAAGGGCCGCGGCGCGCCGTAAAACTCCATGATGCCGCTGTCGGTGTGGCACACGCCCACCTCCAGGCAGTTGTGAAAATGCAGCCGCCCCGACTTTTTGTCGGATATGTGCCAGCGCTCCCCCGACAAAAGCAGTATGGAAAAGTCCGGGGGCAATTCATAGCTTCTGTATTCAATTACCGTTTGCCTGGGCCGGGCCATTAAACCGCCTCCCCTCCCGCCATGTCATCAGTATAGTGCGTGCAACGTGTAAATTCAACCTCAAAACAAGGCCGATGGACCGAAAAGCGGCTCATACCCCTGAAAATGTGGAAGAATGCTGCCATAATGTCTATTCTCAAACAAAGTTACCGCATATAAATGGTCGAAACTGCGCACTTTTGATTTCCGAACGCTTTGAAACGGTTTGTATGCCTATGCTAAAATTCACGTATCAGAACCGTAAAAATACATAAAAAGGGGGAAGAGGCGTGGCACAAGGGACACGTGTACCCGAGGCCAAATGGGGGCCGGCCGCCGTGCGCAGGCGCAGGTATCTTTGGCTTGAGCGCGATTGGCAGCTGTATCTTTTGCTGCTGCTGCCTGTGGGGTTTGTCCTCCTGTTCAAGTATGCCGCGTACCCGGGCCTTCGCATTGCCTTTATGAACTTCAAACCGGCCAGGGGGTTCGCCGGCAGCGAATGGGCGGGGTTTTCAATCTTTGCCAAGATATTCCGCGACGCTGATTTTCTGCGCGCTTTGAAAAACTCGCTGGCGTTCAACTTCCTCGATCTGGCGGTGGGCTTCCCCGTGCCCATTATACTGGCGCTTCTGCTCAACGAGCTGCGCTTTAACCGTTTCAAGCGCATTTCCCAAACCGTTTTGTACCTGCCCCACTTTTTAAGCTGGGTCATCGTCGCCAGCGTATCCTATACGCTGTTCCGGCCCGATACGGGGCTTGTGAACATGCTGCTCAAGCAGGCGGGCCTCATTGAAAAGGGCATCCCCTTCCTGACCGAAAAAAACCACTGGGCCGCCACGTACCTGCTGGTGGGGGTGTGGCAGAACATGGGCTGGGGCACCATCATCTACCTGGCCGCCATCACCTCCATCAACGGCGAGCTGTACGAGGCCGCCACCATCGACGGAGCCACGCGCCTGCGCAAAATATGGCATGTGACGCTGCCGGGCATACGGGCCACCACGGTCACGCTTCTGATTATGAACCTGGGGCGCGTCATGGGCTCCAATTTCGAGCGGCTGAGCGCGTTTGGCAACGTGCAGGTCAAGGAATACCAATACCAGCTGGCCATTTACATCTACGAAAAAGGGCTGGCCAGCGGCAATTTCTCCAACGCCACGGCGGTGGGCCTGTTCCAGTCGCTGCTGGGCTTCATACTCGTTCTCGCCGCCGACCGGTTTGCAAAAAGCCTGGGCGAGAACGGGCTGATCTGACAGGGGAGGATGAGAGATGGATACAGTAGCGGCCTCCCGGTCCACAAAGACGAACAGCCTGCGCGGCGTAAACCGCTTGCGCGCGGGCGATTTCATAATCGCCTTTATCATCCTTTTGCTGTGCCTGACCTGCATTCTGCCTTTCCTGCACATTGCCGCAAAGTCGGTGTCTGGCAACAGCGAGGTGCTGGCCAAATCCGTTTACCTGCTCCCCAAGGGCGTAAACCTCCTGGCCTACGCTTCCATTTTCCGGGATGGGCAGCTTACCTACTCCATGCTCTACACCATTGAGGTCACGGTGCTTTTCACGGCCATCGGCATGGTGCTTACCGTGTGCGCGGCTTATCCCCTCTCCCGCAAAAGGCTCAGGGGCCGCAACGCCATATCGCTGCTCATTTTGTTTACGCTCTACTTCACCGCCGGGCTGATTCCGGAATACCTGCTCTACAAAAGCCTGAACCTTACCAATAAAATATGGGTGCTTGTGCTGCCGCTTTCGTTTTCGCCCTACAACATGCTCATCATGAAAAGCTTTTTGCAGACCACCATACCCGACAGCCTGGAGGAAGCAGCCTTCCTGGACGGGGCTTCCCATTTCCAGATGCTTTTCAAAATCATACTGCCGCTGTCCAAGCCCATCCTGGCCACGCTTTCCCTGTTTTACGCCGTGGGCCGCTGGAACGCCTATGCCGACGCCAGGTACTTCATTACCACCAGAGCGCTGCAGCCCATACAATACCTGCTGTCCAACATGATTCTAAGCTCCGGCTCCGACGCCGTCAGCCTGTCGGAAAGCGCCGCCGTCGTCTCCACGCCGGAGGTCATACAAGCCGCGGCGGTCATGTTTGCCACCATCCCCATCATCCTTGTCTACCCCTTTGTGCAAAAGCACTTTGTCAAAGGGGTGATGATCGGGGCCGTCAAGGGATAACGCCCCAAAGAATAAAAAAAGCGCCGGCTTGTATCGGCCTTCGTTTTCCCTTCGTTCATCCTGATGGAAAAATATATAGGAGGAGTGGAACCATGAAAAAGATCGCGTCAGCCCTGCTTGTCATCGTCCTCTTGCTCTCAATGCTGCCCGCCGCCATAGGCGAGGCCGCCAAGCCGGATGGGTATATGCAGCCCTTTGAATCAAGGGTGAGCATCACCGTGCCGGTGTATGACCGCGGCAAGGCAGGCTACCCCCCCGTGGACAACAACTACTGGACCCAGTGGGTGCAAAAGGAATTCGGCGACAAGTACAATGTGGACGTGAAGTACGTGGCCATCCCCCGGGGTGATGTGATGACCAAGTACAGCCTGCTCATCGC
>JAEWNM010000248.1 GCA_023392755.1 Bacillota bacterium | reverse complement strand
ATCGTAACCGATTTGGATGATACGCTGCTCAATGGGGAGGGGCAGATTTCCGCCTATACCCTGTCGGTGCTCACAAGGACGATGGACAAGGGTATCCGCATCATATTGGCAAGCGGCCGGGCCGGTGCCAGCATGCGGCCGTATGTGGAACAGGTGCGCTCACCCTTCCCCTATATCGCCTGCAACGGCGGGGAGATCATCGACCCTCAGGATCACAGGCTGCTTGACAGTTTGCAGTTTTCGCCGGAGAAGGCAAGGTCCTTGGCCAGGTTTGCCGAAGACAACGGCTTCTATGTACAGGCATACGACAGGAATGTATTCTACTACGCCGGGGATGAGGAATATGGCCGGGCGTATGCGCACGCCTCCAACCTGAAAGGTGTCCGCGTGGCCAGGCTGTCGGATTACATCCACATGCCTACCCCCAAGCTTTTATGCGTGGGCGAACCGGAGGGAATACTGGCCCTTATGGAAAAGGGGCGCGCGCACTTTGGCGGCACCGTTTGTCTGAGCATCAGCAAGCCCATATTTCTGGAGATGACGCCGCCGGGGGCCACCAAAGGCGGGGCGCTGAACAGGCTTTCCGCCCTTTTGCCCGTAAAGCCGGAAACCACCATGGCATTTGGCGACAGCCTGAACGATTTGTCCATGCTCACATGGGCAAAATACGGCGTGGCCATGGAAAACGGACGCCAGGAAATAAAAGAGGCGCTGTCTTTTGTTTGTCCCCCCAACACACAGGACGGCGTTGCCCGGTATATTGCGCGCCATATCCTGAAGGAGGATGTTTCCGCATGATCCAAGCCAAAGATTTTGCCGAGTCACTGCAACTGAAGGAGCTGTCTCCCTCCACGAGAAAGGAGTGGGACATACGCACTACGGACCTGAACCGCCCGGGAATGCAGTTTTGCGGCTTTTACGAATACTTCGCCTATGAGCGCCCCCAGGTTATAGGCAAGGTGGAAATGACCTATCTGGAGGCGCTGGAGCCTGAAGCCCGGCGGAAAATGCTCAAGACCTATTTCAGCTATAATCTGCCCTGCGTTGTGGTCTGCCGGGGCATGACACCGCCCGCCGATCTGATTGAGGAAGCGCTGCTGCGGGATATTGCCGTGTACCAGACCAATATGGTTACCACCAAGTTCACATTCAGCGCCATCAACTTTCTCAACCGCCGCCTGGCCCCCAGAATCACGCGGCACGGCGTTTTGGTGGACGTGTACGGCGTTGGGGTGCTGTTGACCGGCGAAAGCGGCGTGGGCAAGAGCGAAGCGGCGCTGGAGCTGGTCAAGCGCGGCCATCAACTGGTGGCGGACGACGTGGTGGACATTTGCCGCGTAAGCGACGACCGCTTGACAGGTGAAGCGCCGGAGATGGTTCGCCACTTCATGGAGATACGGGGAATCGGCATCATTGACATAAGGGCAATGTATGGCGTTGGGTCGGTAATCGTAAACAAAACCATCGACCTTGTGATGCATATGGAGCAGTGGAACGAAAACAAGGAGTATGACCGGCTGGGGCTGACGGAGGAAACCATTACCATACTTGGTGTGAAGGTCCCCCATCAAATTATGCCGGTACGGCCTGGACGCAACCTGGCCATTATCATCGAGGTGGCCGCCAGAAACCTCAGTTTGAAGCGGCTGGGCTACAGCGCGGCCCACGAACTGGACCGCCGCTTTACCGACATGATCGCCAGAAACTCGGCAAACGATTAATATTTTCAAACGAAGGCAGGGACGGCTTATGGTGTACATCGGCATTGACCTTGGCGGCACGGGAATAGCTGTGGGAATCGTGGATGAGTCGGGGAAGATCATCCAAAAGGGCTCCGCGCCTACATTGGCCATGCGGCCTTATCAGGAAATTGTGCGGGACATGGCGAAAGTGAGTCTGGAAACGCTCAAACAGTCAGGGCATACGCTGGACGATGTTCACAGCATCGGCATCGGCATTCCCGGCATTGCCAACCCCGACACGGGCGTGGTGGTCTTCTGCACGAACCTGAGCTGGCATGACGTGCCCCTGCGGGATGAAATACAAAAGCACATCGGCAAGCCGGTATTTATCGACAATGACGCTACTGTGGCTGGATACGCCGAAAGCGTGGCGGGCATCAGCGCGGGCTGCCATTCCAGCGTATTTCTCACACTGGGCACCGGGGTGGGCGGCGGCATCGTGATGGGCGGCAAGCCATGGAGCGGTTTTCACAATGTGGGCAGCGAGATTGGCCACATAACGCTGGAGATTGACGGAGAGCCCTGCACCTGCGGCAACAAGGGCTGCCTGGAGCGCTATTGCAGCGCCACTGCCATCATCCGCATGGCCAGGCAGGCGCTGCTTGTCCACCCGGAGAGCCTGATGATGGCCATGTGCGAAAACAACCCCGAAAAGGTAAACGGCAAGCTGGTATTCGATGCCGCCAGGGAAGGCGATGAAACGGCGCTGAAGGTTTTTCGCCGTTATGTGAAATACCTGGCCCAAGCCATCAACACCATTGTTGCCTTTCTGGACCCCGAAGTGATCGTGCTGGGCGGCGGCGTAAGCAAGGCGGGGGATTTTCTGTTGGACGCCGTGCGTGCCGAGGTACCCCAATACCTGCTGTTCAAAACCATGCCCTACGCCAGGATAGAAATCGCAAGCCTGGGCGCGGACGCCGGCATCATTGGCGCCGCCATGCTGGGAAAATGATCCGCAGTCCGGGGCCAGGCGGCGCAGCATAAGCCTGGCCGGTATGAGAGGATGAAAACCGATGCCCATCTCCATAAAATCCCTTTTCGAAGCCACCCCTGCCGCCGGAGCGGAAAAAATAACCGTATCCGGCTGGGTTCGCACGGTTCGCGACAGCAAAGCATTCGCCTTTATTGAGCTCAACGACGGCACATACTTCAAAAACCTGCAAATCGTGTGTGAGGACGGCTTAACGGAGGATTTCAAAGCCGTGCCCCGCATCACGCTGGGCAGCGCCATTGAAGCAACCGGCATGCTGGTGGCAACGCCGGGCATGAAGCAGCCCTTTGAATTGAAAGCGGACAGGATTACCGTGGTGGGAGCCTGTGACCCCGAATACCCCCTGCAAAAAAAGAGGCACACCTTTGAATATTTGCGTACGCTGGCCCATTTGCGGCCCCGCACCAACACATTCGCGGCGGTATTCCGCATTCGCTCCCTGGCGGCGCAGCTGCTTCACGCCTTTTTTGCAGAGCGGGGCTTCGTATATGTTCATACGCCCATCATTACCACCAGCGACGCGGAGGGCGCCGGAGAAATGTTCCGCGTTACCACGCTGGATATCAAAAACCCACCAAGAGATGAAAAGGGCCAAATTCTGGAGAACGAAGACTTTTTCGGCAAGCCCGCCGGCCTCACGGTGAGCGGGCAGCTGAACGTGGAATCCTACTGCATGGCTTTTCGCAACGTATACACCTTTGGCCCAACGTTCCGCGCAGAGCGAAGCTTTACCGCAAGGCACGCCGCGGAATTTTGGATGGTGGAGCCTGAGATTGCCTTTGCCGACCTGTTTGACGATATGGACCTGGCGGAAGCCATGCTCAAGTACGTCATTTCAGGGATTCTGGACAAGGCGGCGCCGGAAATGGAGTTCCTGAACGCCTTTGTGGACAAGGAACTGATGGCCAGGCTTACACTGGTCGCCTCCAGCGATTTTGCCCGTGTCACCTATACCCAGGCCATTGACATACTGAAGGCCAGCGGCGAGGCGTTTGACTATCCTGTCAATTGGGGCATGGACCTGCAAACCGAGCACGAGCGGTTCCTGGCGGAAAAGCATTTTCAAAGACCCGTGTTCGTATACAACTATCCCAAGGAAATAAAGGCTTTCTACATGCGCATGAACGACGATGAAAAGACCGTGGCGGCGGTAGACCTGCTTGTTCCGGGGGTGGGCGAGCTCATCGGCGGCAGCCAGAGGGAGGAGCGCTTCGAGCGGCTGGAAAAGCGCATTGAGGAGCTGGGAATGGACCCCGCGGATTACTGGTGGTACCTGGAGCTGCGCAAGTACGGCGGCACGCCCCACGCAGGCTTCGGCCTGGGCTTTGAACGGCTGATTATGTACATGACCGGCATGGGCAACATACGCGATGTGCTCCCTTTCCCGCGCACCACCGGCAGCGCCGATTTCTAAAGCATACCAATACCGGCTGTCCGAAATGGGCAGCCTTTTTTTTACTGCATGATCCCATTTTCAGTGAATATGAGCAAGAAATGTTAAGACTTATCCAACCTGTCATGCTATACTCGCCTTGCACCATAGCCGCGGGGGGAAAGCCATGAAGAACCTTGACCGTATCGAATTGGCCCTGGAATATATTGATACTCATCTGGATGAAGCGCTTCGTCTGGAGCAGATATCAAGCGCCTTCCACTTTTCCCCCTACTATTTTCACAGGATGTTCACAGCCGTGGTGGGCCGGCCCGTCACCGCGTACATCCGGGAAAGGAGACTGCAAAGGGCATGCATCCTCCTGGCCCAAACGCGGAACACCATACTGTCCATCGGCATGGAGTGCGGGTTTGAAACCGCGCCCGCTTTTTGCAGAACCTTCAAAAAGCTGTTGGGCGTATCCCCCGCCCAATACCGAAAATCTCCTGGGACATTTGTCACGCTCAATGCCCAGGACCTGGTGGATACATTCCGCAGCAAGCTGAAGGGAGGAGATCTCGTGGAGCCCAGGATCATTGAACGACCCGCCATGTATATTGCAGGCGTATGCGGCGACGGCAGCAAAACCGCTTCCGTATGGCAAAGCTTCATGATGCTTCAGGAACAGAAAAAACTGGCTGACGCTTTGTCTCAGGATGGATATGAAATCCGTATTTGTCAAGACAATGGCCAGATGTGCCATGTAGGCCTGAGCATATCCACGCCCCAGGCGGATGCGGCATATTCGGTTTTTACTTTGCCCGCCACACTGTACGCGGCGTTTGATGTGTATGTAGCGGAGGGATACGACAGTCAAAACACAGCCATGGAGGAATGGCTGAACAGCAACAAAACCAAATATGCACAGCGGCTGCTGGACGGCAAATACTACATCGTGGAATTTTACGATGAGCGCTTCCACGGCAACGAAACCGACTCGATTGTGGAGATTTGGATTCCGATAGAAGAAGTGCAGCAATCGCTGTGATCCAATTCAAGGAGGCATGCATAATGGTTACTTTTGATCCTATCGGCAAGATCAGCATACAAAACGGAAAATACTTCATCAATATTGAGAAAAGGTTCACGGATGCCATGATGGGGCTTGAGGAATTCAGCCATATCCATGT
>JAEWNM010000217.1 GCA_023392755.1 Bacillota bacterium | reverse complement strand
ACCTGGTGCAAGATTGAAAGGGGAGCGCATATGGCGGCCCGTCATGCTCCCGGGTAATCGCTGGAGCCTGCTGGCAACTGCAGGCCTGGATAGATGACCGCCCACGACAGAACTCGGCTTACAGGCCACGCTCGCATTTGTTTCAGGAAAATGATCGCATCATTTTCAAACGAGGGGGGCTTCGGCCCCCTCGTTGCTTCCCATGATGAATTTTCATAATGGCATTGTGTACATCGGCGGAGGGAAACATGAGAAAACATAGGAAGATGCTTTGCGGCGCACTGGTGGCGGCGCTTTTTTTGGCGCCGTGCGCAACCGGCCTGGCCAAGCCGCAGGTGATCTACAGCGGAGACGTGCAAAAACCGAAGATTGCCATCACCATGGATGACTGCTGGAAGATCGGCTATGTTCAGCAGATGCTGGACCTGTGTCAGGAGTATGGCTTTCACATGACGTTTTTCCCTTTGGGCGTATGCATCAAGGAAGAGCAGGGCGACATCTGGCGGCGGATGCTCAAGGATGGCCATGAGATCGGCAACCATACGCAGAATCATCCCAAGCTCAATGAGATACGTTCCACCCGCATCCGCAAGGAGCTTGCTAAAATGGAGGACAGCCTGGAAAGAGCGCTGGGCTTTCCCTATCCTGTGCGCCTTATGCGTCCGCCCGGGGGCAGCTTCCAGGGCGGGAAGGGCTGCACCACCGTATTTGTGATTGAAGAGTGCGGTTATTCCCATGTCATCATATGGAGTCTGAGCCAGACGGACCCGGACAAGATGCTCAAAAAGGTCAAGAACGGGGACATCCTTCTGTATCATGCCAATAAAAAGGATGTGGAGGGCCTGCGCAAAGCCATCCCGGTCCTTTTGGAGCGGGGCTTTGAACTGGTCACCGTATCCGAACTGCTGGGGCTGGATGCTGCGCAGGCGGAAGCGGCGTCCTGATGAAAAAAATCAAAAAAACCGGCGGCGAAGCACCAAAAGAAACTTGTCACGCTGCCGGAAATATGCTATAGTAGAACGGATAACGCACCTTTGCCGATTCGTTCCTTGTGCCCTCACGGGTGGCGGACGGATATGACGCGGAGGGTGGAAAAAACAAGGAGGAAATCTAAATGGCAGTCATTTCCATGAAGCAGCTGCTGGAGGCCGGTGTACACTTTGGCCACCAAACACGGCGCTGGAACCCCAAAATGGCCCCGTACATCTTTACGGAGCGCAACGGCATCTACATCATCGACCTGCAAAAGACCGTCCGCAAGATCGATGAAGCCTACCAGTTCGTCCGCGATGTGGCTATGGAGGGCAAGAGCATTCTGTTTGTGGGCACAAAGAAGCAGGCACAGGAAAGCATCGAGTCCGAGGCCAAGCGCTGCAATATGTTCTATGTCAATAACCGTTGGCTGGGCGGCATGCTCACCAACTTCCGCACCATCCGCACCCGTGTGGAAAGGCTGAACGCCATCGACCGCATGGAGCAGATCGGCCAGTTCAACCTCCTGCCCAAAAAGGAAGTCATCCAGCTCCAGCACGAGCGTGAAAAGCTGGAAATCAACCTGGGCGGCATCCGCGAAATGAAAAAGCTCCCCGGCGCGCTGTTTGTGGTTGATCCCCGCAAAGAGCACATCGCCGTCACCGAAGCCCGCATTCTGGGCATTCCGATTGTTGGCATCGTGGATACCAACTGCGATCCTGATGAGATCGATTATGTGATTCCCGGCAATGACGACGCCATCCGCGCCGTGAAGCTCATCGCCGGCAAGCTGGCCGACGCCGTGCTGGAAGGCAAGCAGGGCGAGCAGATGGATGCCGAGCCCGAAGAAGCCGCCCCCGCTCAGGAAGAGGCTGTGGAAGCTTGATAAATCGATCATTCGGCGGTTATGCCGCCGGATGCTGAAGGAGGAGATCCCAATGGAAGTAACGTCCGCAATGGTCAAGGATCTGCGCGAGCGCACCGGCGCCGGCATGATGGACTGCAAAAAAGCGTTGGTTGAAAACAACGGCGATGTGGATAAGGCTATCGCCTATCTCCGTGAAAAGGGCCTGGCCGCCGCCGCCAAGAAGGCCGGCCGCATTGCCGCCGAAGGCATGGTGGATTCCTACATCCACATGGGCGGCAAGATCGGCGTTTTGCTGGAGGTCAACTGCGAGACCGACTTCGTGGCAAAAACCGACCAATTCAAGTCTTTCTGCCACGATGTGGCGATGCACATTGCCGCGGCCAATCCGCAGTATGTGAACAAGGAAGAAGTGCCCATGGAAGCCCTGAACAAGGAAAAGGAAATCTTCCGTGCCCAGGCGCTCAACGAGGGCAAGCCCGAGAAGATCGTTGACCGCATGGTGGAAGGCCGCGTGGAGAAGTATTACAAGGAGGTCTGCCTCATGGAGCAGCCCTTCGTGAAAGACCCCGACAAGACCATCAAGGACCTGGTGAGCGACGCCACCGTGGCCATCGGGGAAAAGATTAGCATCCGCCGCTTTACTCGCTATGAGCGGGGCGAGGGCATTCAAAAGCGGGAAGACAATTTTGCCCAGGAGATTGCGGAGCAGGTCAGCAAAATGTAACGCGCTGGAAGGGAACACGCAGGGAACCGCTTGTGTGTTCCCTTTTTCATGCGCGCAAGGCAAAATACGAGGGGGAAGATCGGTATGGCATCCGTTTACAAACGTGTTCTGCTCAAGCTAAGCGGAGAGGCATTGGGCGGGGAAGAGGGCGTGTTCGACCATGATCATATTTCCCGCGTGGCACAGGTCATCAAACAGGTAAAGGATATGGGCGTACAGGTGGGCATCGTTATCGGGGCTGGCAATATCTGGCGCGGCCGCCAGGGCCCCGCCGCGCAGATGGACCCTGTGATCGCCGACCACATGGGCATGCTGGCCACCGCCGTCAACAGCCTGTGCATCCTGGATGCGCTTACCCGCATAGGCGTTGGGGCGCAGGTCTTTTCGGCGGTGGATATGCATAGGTTTGCCCAATGCTACAACACCGCCGCGGCGCAAAAGAGCCTGGAGGAAGGAATGGTGCTTATCTTTGCCTGCGGCACGGGCAACCCCTTCTTCTCCACGGACACCGCGGTGGTGCTTCGGGCCATTGAGCTCAAGGCGGACGCCGTTCTGATGGCAAAAAACATTGACGGCGTATATGATGCCGATCCCAAGCTTTTCCCCGATGCCAGGCTTATCGGCGACATCACCTACGAAAAGGCGCAGGCCATGGGCCTGAAAGTGATGGACGCCGCCGCGTTCTCCCTTTGCCGGGAAAACAGTGTGCCCATGGTCCGTTTATTTGGCCTTCATCAGCCCGAAAATATTGTAAAGGTTTTGGAGGGCGAAAGCTTGGGAACGTTCGTGCATCCATAACGACATTTCCGCGCCGATGGTGTGTTCTTGGCCCCAAATACCAATTTTCCCTTGCCAGATAAGAGTAAACCGATTACAATAGATAAAGCAAGTATGTTCGCATGGAGGAGGATCCCATGTATAAGCAAGTCATTGACGCCGCCAAGGACAAGATGAAAAAGACGGCCGCCGTGTACCAGCGGGAGATGATTTCCCTGCGGGCTGGCCGCGCCAATCCGCAGCTCCTGGACAGGATCAAGGTGGATTATTACGGCGTAGAGACACCGCTGAGTCAAATGGCCAACATTTCCTCTCCCGAGCCCAGACTTTTGACCATCGCCCTGTGGGATCAAAAGGCCATTCCCCTGGTGGAAAAGGCAATCCTGAAAAGCGATCTGGGGCTGAACCCCTCCAACGACGGCAAAATCATCCGCCTCACGGTGCCCGAGCTGAACGAGGAGCGCCGCCGCGACCTTACCAAGCTGGCCCGCAAGGGCTCGGAGGATGCAAAGGTGGCGGTGCGTGCCATCCGCCGTGATTCCATGGAGCATTTGAAGAAGCTCAAAAAGGACGGCGACATCACCGAGGATGAGCAGCGCAAGGCGGAGGAAGAACTGCAAAAGGCTACCGACGCCGCCATCAAGGATGTTGACAAGATCTGTTCCGACAAAGAAAAGGAAATCATGGAAGTTTAACCATGACGCATGAGGATGTTCTGGGCCTGCCTTTGCATATGGCCCGTGAGATTCTGCTGGCACGGGGCGTTCGGGTTGAGCAGGTGATTTGGACCTGCGCTCCCAAAGCCCCGCAGCAGGAGGGTAGCGCCCGTGTGGTAGCCCTCCGGCAGGATGGCCGCATCCTGGTGGCCGCCCGCTTTCTGGACGGCATGATCCGGGCTTGAATTGACAAGGATACATGCGCGGGCGTCGGCTTCGCGCATGTTGTCTATTATTGGGGAATATCCTGTAAGGAGATGCCGGCATGAATCCCGCTCAAGTACAGGTGCCGCTGGATGCAAAAATGCTGCCCCGCCATGTGGCCATCATCATGGACGGCAACGGCCGCTGGGCCAAAAAACACAAGGTAAAGGTGGCGTTGGGCCATAGAAACGGCGTTGAAGCCTTGCGGGGCGTAATCAGGGAAAGCAGCGATTTGGGCATCTGCGCGCTGTCCATCTACGCCTTCTCCACGGAAAACTGGTCCCGCTCGCCAGAGGAAGTGGCGGCGCTGATGCAGCTTCTTTTGGAGTTTTTCTCCTCGGAAATCGACGAGCTGCATGAAAAGAACGTGGCCATCCGCATCCTGGGGGATGTGCAGGGGTTGCCGGCGCCCCAGCGGGCCGCGGTCCTTGGGGCCATGGAGCGCACGAGGGGCAATACCGGCCTGCGGCTCAACATTGCCCTCAACTACGGCGGGCGGGCTGAGCTGCTAAGCGCGGTGAAAGCCATCGGGGAAAAGGTGAAGGCCGGTGTGCTCCTGCCGGAGGCCATTTCCCTTTCCGATCTGGAGGATGAGCTGTATACCAGGGGCCTGCCGGATGTGGACCTGTTGATACGCACCAGCGGCGAGATGCGGCTTAGCAATTTCCTGCTGTACCAGTGCGCATACGCCGAGTTTCTTTTCCCGCAGGTGTTATGGCCCGATTTCACGGTGCGGCATTACCGCGAGGCGCTCCTTGCGTATGCGCACAGGGACCGGCGCTTTGGCGGGCGCAAATAAACCAGTTTCCCAGCGGCGGGATAAAGCCGCCGCGAATGCAAAGGCATTCTCCAACAGAAATTGGTATAGAAACCTATCTCCGGGAAGAATGAGGAAAGTCGCATGTTGCAGCGGGTGATTACGGGATCCCTCATGACCATCGGATTGGCATTGGTGCTGTATCTGGGCGGCTGGGTGTTTGCCGTTGTGGCCATGGCCGCCATTTGTGCCGCCATGCGGGAGGAGTTCCGCGCGCTGGCGGTGGCAGGGCACAGGCCGGTATGGTGGCCCACCTTTGTGGCCATGGTGGCCAGCATACCCTTAATGCTATTGTCCTCCGGCGACAGGCTTATGTCCCTTCTGCTGATACTGATGCTGGCCAATTGCCTGATGGTTTTGATCTGGGTCATCTTCCGGGAGGAGCCGCGCCTTCAGGACGCACTGGTGTCGGTGATGCCCATGTTCACCATCCTTTTGCCGGGCATCTGCCTGATCAGCCTTCTGCGCATTGAAGCCAAGTCGCTTCAGGTAACGCTTCTGTGCCTTGTGTTTGCCATTTCCGTCATCGGCGATACCTTGGCTTATTTTGTGGGCACGCGGGTGGGCGGCCGCAAGCTGTGCCCAGCCGTCAGCCCCAACAAAACCGTATCAGGCTCGGCAGGCGGCCTGATCGGCAGCGTGCTGGGTGCGCTGGCGGTGGGGGGCATTGCGTCCATCTGGCCGCCGCTTGACGGCACCATGCTGCCCACGGCTGTCCAGTACGTGTTCATCGGCTTTATCGGCGGCGTGGCCGGGCAGGTGGGCGATCTGTTCGCTTCCCTCATCAAGCGCCACTGCGGCATCAAGGATTACGGCAACCTTTTCCCGGGCCATGGCGGCATGCTGGACCGCATGGACAGCATCCTGTTTACCTCGGTTGTCGTCTACTGTTTCTGGATGATAACCCGGGCGTAGCACTATCGCTGAAATGGTGTTTTACACCATTTCAGCGAGCTTGCACGATTTCCTTGTAAGCTTTTGCACTGTCCTTCACTGCGTTTGGCCAGTGCAAGCTTACGGCCAGGAAATCGTGTAAGGAATGTTTGCTCCGCAAACCCCCGTGCGCCTGGCATAGCCAGGCGACACGATTACAAACGAGGGGGATCGCCACCCCGGCTGGCTCAATCGGCGCGCTGGTTCGCTACCACTTAAATCGCTTGTTTTGCCAGCTTCCTCCACCCCTCCCTCATCCGCCACAGGCGGGGTTGGGGTTACGGAACCCGTTGCTCCCCCTTTGCAAGCCTTCCCCGGGAGGGGAAAGTGGTGCGAAGCACCGGATGAGGTGTTAAAAACCGAAAGCCGTTTCGCCGCCGGGGGAGCAAGGGTATAGTTCACATAGCAAACCTGAAAGGATACATCATGCGGGATATCGCCATCCTTGGTAGTACCGGCTCCATTGGCACCCAGGCGCTCAGCGTGGCGGCTCTGTATAAGGATCGGTTCCGCATCACCGCCTTGACCGCCCATAGCAATGCCGACCTTTTGTTTGAGCAGGTTCGTGCCTTCCGGCCTTTGATGGCCGGTCTGACTTTGCCCGTTCCCTGGGAGCAGGTCCCGGATGACGTGCGCTTTTGCGACTGGCATTTTGGCGAGGATGCGCTGAAAATCGCCGCCGCGCAGGTGAGGGCTGACGCTGTGCTGGTATCGGTGGTGGGCATCGCGGGCCTCAAGGGCGTTATGGCGGCCTTAT
>JAEWNM010000190.1 GCA_023392755.1 Bacillota bacterium | reverse complement strand
ATTGAATCCATCCCTTTCCCCATCCGGCCTGAACGGCTCCGGCCCAAACCCCGCCACCCTTGATTTATCCCATGAAATGGGATTCCAAAGGGATGAAGTCCCTTTGGCAGGGGTCCAGGGGACAGCGTCCCCTGGCATTCCCATCCCCTCAGCCATCACCCCCGCACGGGTGCTGGAGGCGATGGCGGCGCTTAGGGAGTATCAGGCGGGGAAGCAGCGGCTGGAAGCGCGGATTGTGGAAAACGACAAGTGGTGGCGCATGCGCCACGGGGACATGGCGCAGGGGGAGGCGGCCGCGCCGCCCAGCCGCAGCGCGTGGCTGGTGAACAGCATTTTGAACAAGCATGCCGACGCCATGGACAACTTTCCGGAGGCCGGCGTTTTGCCCAGGGAGGCGGGGGACAAGGAGGCGGCCAGGGTATTATCCCAGGTGCTGCCGGTGATTTTGGAGCAGAACGGGTTTGACTCGGTTTGGTCGGACGCGTGGTTTCACAAGCTGCAGACGGGCGCGGCGGTGTACGGCGTGTTTTGGAACCAGCGCAAGCTGAACGGGCTGGGCGACGCGGAGGTTCGCACGGTCGATCTTTTGAACCTGTTCTGGGAGCCGGGCGTGCGCGACATACAGACAAGCCGCAATGTGTTTCATGTGGAAAGGCTGCAAAACGAAACGCTGGCCATGCTGTACCCCAGGCTGGAGGGCAAGCTTACAGGCAGCGGGTTCCGCCTGGCCGAATACGACAGGGACGACCCGGTGAACGACGCGAAAACCAGCCTGGTGGTGGACTGGTACTACAAGCTGCTAAAGGACGGGCGGGAGGTGCTGCATTTTTGCAAGCTGTGCGCCGGGGAGGTTTTGTACGCCAGCGAGGACGATCCCGCGTGCCGCGACACGGGCTTTTACGCCCACGGCAGGTATCCCTTTGTGGTGGACGTGCTCTTTCCCCTGAAGGAAAGCCCGGCGGGCTTTGGCTATATCGACATCATGAAGGACACACAGGAGCGCATTGACGCGCTTGGCGCGAGCATTGTGAAAAACGCGCGCATGCGGGCCACCAAGCGGTTTTTCATACGCACCAGCGGCAGCGTGAACGAAAAGGAGTTTTCCGACTGGAACCGGGAGCTGGTGCACACCGAGGGCGCGCTGGATGAAAGCAGCGTGCGGGAGATAACCGTCGCGCCCATGGGCGCGGACGTGATGAACGCCTATCAGGCGCTGATTGAGGAGCTGAAGGAAACCAGCGGCAACCGCGATTTTTCCCAGGGGGGCACCACCGGCGGCGTTACCGCCGCCAGCGCCATCGCCGCGCTGCAGGAGGCCGGCAGCAAGCTTAGCCGCGATATGCTCAAGGGCTCCTACCGCGCTTTTACAAAGGTGTGCAACCTGATTCTGGAGGTGATCCGCCAGTTTTACGACCTGCCCCGAACCTTTCGCATTGTGGCCCAGGGCGGCGAAAGCTTTGTCACATTCGACAACGGCGCACTGCTCAAAAGCAGCCAGGGCGTTGATTTCGGCGCGGCCATGGGGCAAAGGCTGCCCGTGTTTGACATTATGGTGCGGCCGCAAAAAAGCAACCCCTACAGCAAGGTCGCCCAGAATGAAATGGCCATGGAGTTTTACCGCATGGGCTTTTTCAACCCGCAGATGGCCGACCAGGCTATGTCCTGCATGGAAATGATGGACTTTGACGGCAAGGACCAGATAATGGCCAGGGTGTCGGAATCCGGCGGCATGCAAAAACAGCTTCAGCAGATGCAGGAGCAGATGATGAAGATGGCGCAGATCATTGACGCGCTGAACCCCGGCCAGGGCCTCGCCCCGCGGATGGAGGCCGAGCTGGGCGCGCCGGGGGGCAAGAACCCGCCCCAGGCCAAGGGCCGGGCCGAGGACCTGCAGGCCGGAGGCCTTCAAACCATACAGCCCGCCCAGGATATCGCCCAAAAGGCCAGGGTAAGGGCGGCACAGAGGAGTGATCCGGGGAGGTGACCAGGGGGCGCTGCCCCCTGGACCCCCGCCAAAGGGATATATCCCTTTGGGAACCCGATTATTGGGGTAAGATAGTAATACACATCACCCGGCGCATGCCATCATTGCTTTTTCGCCAGTTTATTCTATAATGTTCACAGGGCGGCAGCCTATCACAAACCGTGAGGTCAACCAAGTGAACATTGAAACCTGTTTCCAAACCCACAAAACCATACTCATGGAAGGCGCTTTGGGCGAGCGCCTGAAAAGGGAATACAATCTATCGTTTGACCCCCATATCGCCATGGCGGGGCTGATTTATACGGAGCCGGGGCAAAGGGCTTTGGCGGAGCTGTGGACGCAGTATATGGCCATCGCAGGGCAGCACCGGCTGCCCTTTCTGGCCACGACGCCCACGCGAAGGGCGAACCGTGACCGCCTTGCCATGGCCGGGAAAGACGGAACCGTGCTGTATGACAACGTGCGCTTTGTGAAGGGCATTTTGAATGCCTGCCGGGAAAACGGGCACATGAGCGCCCCGGGCGACAGCAAAAACGGCGATCAAAAC
>JAEWNM010000122.1 GCA_023392755.1 Bacillota bacterium | reverse complement strand
AAAATGCTGTCACGGGTTATGCCGGGAAGAATGCTTCCATTCAAGGCGGGCGTTACAATTTTGTTACCATAGGCAAACATCATGTTCATGGAGCCTACTTCTTCCACATACCTGCGGTCTACGCCATCCAGCCACAGCACCTGAACATAACCCTTTTCCTCTGCCATTTGAGCCGCCAGGATGGAAGCCGCATAATTGCCCGCCGCCTTGGCGTAGCCTACGCCGCCGCGCACGGCCCGGACAAACTCATCCTCCACATAGATGCCTATGGGAGCAATCCCGCCTGGGTAATAGGCACCGCTGGGGGACAGAATGATGGCAAAACGGTAGGTTTTGGAGGCGTGTACCCCCAGGAACGGATCTGTGGCGATGATGAAGGGACGGATATACAGCGACGTCCCCTGCGTATGGGGTACCCATTCTTTTTCCAACTGAAGCAATTGAACAAGGCCTGCCATGCACAGATCAATATCCAGTTCCGGAATGCACATGCGTGCGGCGGAACGATTCATGCGCTCAAAATTCTCCCGTGGCCGGAAAAGCTGAAGGCCTCCATCCTTGGCATGATAACATTTGGTGCCTTCAAATATCGCCTGGCCATAATGAAGCACCATGGAAGCCGGATCCATGGCAAATGGGCCGTAGGGTACGATTCTGGCATCATGCCAGCCCGATTCCGGCGAATAGTCAAGCAAAAACATGTGATCGGTGAAAATCTTGCCAAACCCCAGCTTGCCTTCGTCCACCGGCTTGGCCTTTAAATCATTGGCCAACGTCACATTGATTTCCTTCATGCGGTGCCTCCATTCTTCCGTACAACCAGCAAATGAGCGCCTGCAACGGCACAGTAAAAAAAATTGTTACCGTTGATTTATTATACAAGGATGACAGTGTGTGTCAAGCCTTTTCCCCTGTCAATTTGGGGCAATTGAACGCGAATCTGCGCACAAATGCCAACGTTTTCATGGCATGTGCATCAGCCCAAATGCCATGCCCCCGCTTTGTGTGTACGGGTAAAAAGAAACGCCTGCTTCACCGTGCAAAATCCGCTTATGTTTTCTCATCCTCCCATGGGTGAAATTTCACAGGAGCCTTTCTTGTTCTTTGCTTCCAAGGCTGTTATAATGAGGAAAACAGCATCAAAACAATGATTTGGAGGGGTTTTTATGTGGATTGTATATGCGATACTATCCGCGGTATTTGCTTCGCTGACCGCCATCCTGTCCAAAATCGGCATAGCCGGCATCAACTCAAACCTGTCCACCGCCATACGCACGGTGGTGGTACTTATCATGGCCTGGGCTGTTGTATTTGTTACGGGTCAGCACCGGGGGCTTGCCGATGTCACCGGGCGCAACCTGCTGTTCCTTGTCCTATCCGGTATCGCAACCGGGCTTTCCTGGCTGTTTTACTTCAAAGCCCTGCAGATGGGTGATGTAAGCCTGGTGGTGCCCATCGACAAGTTCAGCGTGGTGATTACCATGATACTGGCCTTTATTTTCCTGGGAGAATCACCTTCATTGAAGACCATTCTGGGCGGCGCGCTGATTACCGCCGGTACCTTTGTCCTGATCCTGAAATAAGAAGCGGGGAGGTCGAAGAAATGCTCCGGAAATTTACCAGGGAGGAAAAAGGCTGGATCATGTACGATTGGGCCAATTCCGCCTTTGCCGCCATCATACTGGCCATTGTGCTGCCGCCGTTTTACAAGGAAGTGGCGCAGAGCGTGCCCAACGCCGGGCCCTGGTGGGGCTACGCCACCAGCATCGCCTCCCTCATCAGTGCCTTGAGCGCACCGGTGCTTGGCACACTGGGCGATTACAAGGGGTATAAAATGCGCCTGTTCACCGTGTTTGTATTACTGGGCGCCGTAGCGACGGCACTCTTGGCCTTTACCGGCAACTGGCAGGAAATGCTGGTGCTCTACATCCTGGGCTCTATCGGCTTCAACGCCTCAGGCGTGTTTTACGACGGCTTTTTGCCTGACGTGACCGACGAAAACCGCATGGACATGGTATCCAGTTACGGCTACGGCCTGGGCTACATCGGAGGCAGCACCATTCCCCTTCTGATTGCCCTGGCGCTTATCATGTTCGGCGACAAAATCGGCATCGCCTCCGACACGGCATGCCAGATTTCCTTTTTCATCACCGCCGTATGGTGGATTGCATTCACAATCCCCATGTGGCGTTCGGTAAAGCAAAGGCATTTTGTTCAGCAGCGGGGCAGCCTGGTAAGGCAAAGTATTTCCCGCCTGGCTTCCGTAGCACGGCGTATATTGACCAACAAGGCCGTATTTTTGTTCCTGCTGGCCTATTTCTTCTACATCGACGGCGTGGGAACCATCATCCACATGGCATCCATCTTTGGCAGCAGCATGGGGCTTGGCCAGACGGAGCTGATCGTTATCCTGCTGGTGGTTCAGCTTGTGGCCTTCCCCTGCGCCATATTGTATGGGCTGCTGGCCCGCAAATGGAGCGTGCGGGCCATGCTGCTCACCGGAATTCTCACCTATATGGTGATCTGCATGGTGGCCATGTTCCTGGAGCCATTGCGGGCGCTTGGCAAAACGCCGCTTCTGATGGGCTTTGTGGCGCTGGCTGTGCTGGTGGGCACAGCCCAAGGCGGTATCCAGGCGCTGAGCCGCAGCTTTTACGGCAAGCTGGTGCCGCCGGAATCAGCCAACGAGTTCTTTGGCTTTTATGACATCTTTGGCAAATTTTCCGCCGTCCTGGGGCCTTTCCTGTTTGGCCTGGTATGGGACGCGACGCAAAAATCATACCTGGGCGTAATCCCTGTTCTCATGATGTTCATAATTGGCGGCGGATTGTTTTTGCTGGTGCCAAGGAAGATAGAAAAGCTGACATCATCCCAAGCTGAGTAACCGCGCGGCATGAAAAAGCCGGAGGCTTTGTACGTCCGGCTTTTTTCATGTCATGCATAGACTTCAGGATTAATAACATTGGGCGGCCGCCTGCCCGAAAGCGCCTCCATAATGCGTATGCAGGCATCGCGGGCCATGGCGTTGCGGGCTTCCATTGTATTGGTGCCGATATGGGGCGTAAGCACAACACGGTCCAGCAAAAGCAGCTCCGACGGAATATGCGGTTCCTCCGGAAAAACATCCAGCCCGGCGGCGTACAGTTTTTCTTCCCTAAGCATCGCCGCCAGTGCCTGATAATCCATAACTGCCCCCCTGGCCGTGTTAATGAGAATGGCCGTAGGTTTCAAAAGGGAAAGCTTTTGGGCGGACAGAAGGTTTTTTGTTTCCGCTGTCAGCGGGCAATGGATGCTGATCACATCCGCCGTTTTCAACAATTCATCCAGGTTAAGATAGGCGGCTCCATTCTCCGCATCCGGAGAAAGCCTGCGGCGGTTGTGGTAAACCACGCGCATGCCCATCATCCGGCCGAACTGTGCCACGACCTCGCCAATGTTCCCCAAACCGATAATGCCCAGTGTTTTACCGGCAATGCCAAGGCCCATATAGCGCCCCATGCCAAATACCGCTTCGGGCGGTTCTTTGCGCAGTACCCTGTCAAGCTCGCCAATGCGGCGCGCGCAGGACAGAATAAGGCCAATGGCGACCTCCGCGGTAGGCTGTGCCGTGCTCCCAGGGCAATTGGTGACGGGAATACCGCGCCCTGTAGCCGCCGCGACGTCGATCCTGTCATATCCGGCACCATAATTGCTGATAATTTTTAGCTTTGGCGCCGCGTTTATCATTTCCGCGCTGACCATCCCGCATGCCAGCACCGCGTCTGCGGTGGCCAGTATTGGAAACAGCTCTTCCTGCGAAAATGCCCGACCTTGTTCCGGACGGAATACCCGGTGGCCTTCCAGCATGGAAAAGGCTTCCGCAGGAATGCCATGGGTAACAACGATTTCCGCCATCGTGAACATCCTCCTCTGACCGTTTTGCTGCCCATTATAGCAGGTACAGCCCTGGTTAGCAAGGCGATTGCCCAGCCGAAGGCATAGCCTTTGCAGGAATGGCACAAACTCGAACAAGCGGCGGACGCATGGAATGTGCCATACATGGCGGCCTTTGCAGATTGGAGCGGGAATATGGATGGGCATCCCATTTGGGTGACGGATGATAAAGCTGCTTTTCCGCCGCTGCGCGGCAGGCAGCAGGCGGAGGCCGTGGTGGTTGGCGGCGGGCTGTGCGGCGTCACCACCGCGTACCTTCTGGCCAGAGATGGCTTGCGTGTGGTGCTGCTGGAGGCGGACAGACTGGGCCACGGCGCATCCGGCCATACCCTGGCCAAGGTGACCGTGCAGCACGGGCTGATCTACAGCCGTCTGAAAAAACAATGGGGCCAGGAAGTCGCCCAGGCATACGCCATCAGCCAATCAGGCGCCCTTAATGCCATGGCTGGGCTCGTGGAGGAAATGCACATCTCCTGCGGCTGGACATGGCAGGACGCTTCCTTGGCTGCCACGACGAGTGAGGAAGAGCTGCTTCTGGAACGAGAGGAAACGGCATCGCAGGAGGCCGGCCTGGCCGCATCACAAAAAGCAGGCGGAATATGCCCCATCCCGTCCCGAAGTCTGCTATCCATCCCGGCCCAGGCAGTATTTGATCCATTTGCCTATCTTCGCGCATTGGCCGGTGCTTTTGCCGCGCTGGGCGGGCGGATTCATGAAAGCAGCCGGGTGCGGGCAATAAGCACGCAAAGCGTGGCTACCCAAACAGGTTCGGTGCATGCCCCTTTTGTGGTTATCGCCACACATTTCCCCATCATCAATTTCCCAGGCTGGTATTTTCTCAGGGCGCGGCAGCAGCGCGGCCATGTGGTGGCCCTTCATGGCGCACCCGCATTTCAGGGAATGTACATGCACGTTGCACCAGGCGGTTTTTCGTTACGCAGCCATGACAGTCTGGTATTGCTCGGCGGCTTAGATTACACCTGCGGCAGACAGACGGATATGGACCACGATGAATTACTGGCACGCAAAGCAGCTATTTACTTTCCCGCCTCCCACCCCGTCGCGGCATGGCACAGCCAGGACCTGCGGAGCGTGGATGGCCTACCTTTCATCGGCGCCTATAGCCGCAGAACGCCCAATCATTTCGTTGCAGCAGGCTTTTCCCATTGGGGAATGACCAACAGTATGGCGGCCGCCCAAGCTGTCTGCGCGCGCATCCTGGGAAACCCGCTGCCGGAATCGGATATTTTTGACCCTTTGCGGTCGATAAAACGCAGCATTCTCCCGGTACTGTCCACTCTTGGCACGACTACGGCCGCCTATCTTTCCGGCCTGCCCAGAAAAAGCGCACCACGATGCCCGCATATGGGCTGCCATCTCAAATATGTGTCTTCCACAGCCAGCTGGGATTGCCCTTGCCACGGCTCCCGCTTTGACAGCATTGGCCGCGTAAAAAACGGGCCGGCCGTGCGGCCTGCCGCTATCCGCAATAAAAACAGGCCGGATTAGCGCCTGTTGTATGAGTTCAATTTACCACTTGGATGCATTTTCTTTCATTTTATATGCGAACAATCTCAAAATTTCAATAGATTTACATAATTTTAAGAATATTTTTCAATATTATGACGAATTATTTCTGCGCACCCCAAAAATGAATATTTTTTTGCATCAATTCCTTGCATAATTAACATCTATAGTCTATAATGTAACAAGGATTAATAGAAAAACCTTTTTAAACATGATCTTACCAATGATTTTCGATTTACACAGGGAGGCTGCCACATGGCCATCGATGCATTTTCCGATTCCGTAAAATCCCAGGAAGATATGTACCGGCAGCTGCTCATGCGCCTCACGGGTGTTTTTGCCGCGAATGTTCATCTTGCCCCTGACGGTACCATTACCGAAATTCATATACTGGGCAGCAGTCTGCGCCATCCCAAGCAAATCATGCGGGATGTGCAATCAGCCTTGTCATCCGCTTATGATGTTACGGTAGACCACCGCATCATCAGCATCGCCCAGCTGCGGCAGGATCCCGTTCAGGCGGATGAACATGTTGTATCTACGCCTTCGGGCGAGGTCAGGCTCCGTACCCATGAATTTTCTCAAAACGTAATCGGGAACCAATACAACGTTAAGATTTCACTCACGAAGGACGATATTGAGTACACCGGCCGCTGTTCCTGCAGGAATACACCCATTCAGCGGCCCCGGGCGGTGGCAAGCGCCGTGCTTCAGGCAATCCACAGCTTCCTTGGTGTGGAAGATGTGTTCTTGTTGCTGTCGGTACAATTCTCACAGCTTTCCAACATCAAGGTGGTCATGGTAGCCATAGAATGCATGAATATGCAGGCTGCGCCGGTGCTCATCGGGGCTGCGGAATGCAGTATCGATGAAGCCCAGGCCATTGTGCGCGCAACCCTTTCCGCCTTGAACCGCAAGCTTGCCTTTATGGCATCCAATCCCAGTTGAAAACAGGTCCGACCACGCCGTAACGCGCTGCATCTTAGTGAAGTGAATATAGCCTGTCCTATTAGCGAATGGCAGAGCCTTATTTAAGGAGGCTATATCCGTGAAGAAGGCCAAGATCGTTGTCGCGTTGATGTCCCTGGTGTCCTTGGTTTTGTCCTGTGGGGCGTAC
>JAEWNM010000077.1 GCA_023392755.1 Bacillota bacterium | reverse complement strand
CCAGTAATTGGCGTCCCCCGGTATCAATATGGCACAGCCGGAGGATTCAAACACATTGTTTTCGATCACCACCTGCCCTGGCGTTGAAACAAGTATGCCCCTGGCGCGGCAGGAGCCGAAATAGCAGCCGCGGATCGTAACCCGCGGTGTTCGGGACAGGTTTTCCAGCGCGTCGCCGGGCTTTAAACCCGATGGCAGGCCGCCCGCAAAGACAAGCGTGCAGCTGCCGCCGGGAAGAAGCTCATAGCTTTCCACGATAGCTGTGCCCAGGGAATGCATGGACATGTGCTCAATGAAGGAAACCTCCTGGCCGGTCTCGGCCCAGAGGGGGAATGCGGCGGACTGCTCATGGGCATACTCCGCGGTCAGCGAGCAGCCGCCTGTGATTTCCCTGATGCGCAGCGCAGTGCCGTGCACGTTTATCGGGTCGTCCATCAGGCCGTGAAAATAACAGCTCTCCACGGTGATGAAGCCGGAATTGTTGGAAAAGTGCAGCCCGTCGTCATGGCAGGATACAACGCGGCGGCCCGCAGCTTCGTTGGGGCGCATGGTGATGCCGGTGTACTTCAAATCCCGGCTGAACTGGCTCAGTATTCCCAGGCCGCAGGTGTTGTAAAGCGTGATATCCTTCAGTGAAACATCCTCGCAGTGGTGTGCAAGTATGCCGGGATGGATGCGCGGGCTGTAGCGAAGGGTAACGTAATTGCCCGCCGTGGGAAGGGGATTGAAGCTGCCGTAAAAGCGGATGACGCCCTCCCTTATCTCCTCCTGACGCTTGGAGCGGAACCTGTCCCCGGTTCCAAAGGCCGTGCGGCGTGTGGCGGCGTCAAACTCTATGGCCCCGAAATAGGGGGTATACGCTTCCCCGTTCCAAAAGAAAAGCCGATCCTTAAGTATTCTGTAGGGATATTTCGCACCGTCCACCGCCACATCAACCCATTCGGGGGTGGCCTGCAATACGGTTCCTTCCCCGTTGTGGGCGGGAGAGTAATCGATGGTCAGCCCGTCGATGGCAATGTGGCGGGAATCCAGCAGCGCCAGGGGTGACAGCTGGCCATGGCACACAAGCTGCGCGCCGTGTCCGGCAATACGGATGTGACGCATGTTCGACAGCAGCAGCCCGGCTTTCAGCTGGGGAAGCTGGTCGGAGTTGGACAAGGAGGCGGAGAACGGGGCGGCGCTTTTGGAATACAGGTGGTAGACGCCCGGCGCAAAATGAAATTCCGTGTCCTGCGGGTTTTGCGCAAACAAAGCATTCAGCTGCCCGGCAATATCCGTGCCGGGCAGGATGCCAACATCGGCCAGACGTATTTCCTTCATCAGCTCTATCCCTCCTGTGCGGTCTTTGCAAAGACTTTTGTTTCCCCGGCGGCTGCGGCAATGGGCGTTTTGGCCCCTTCCGGCAGCCAGATAACGGGCCGGGCGGTTTGATTGAAGAGGGTTTGGCGATTTTCCCCCTCGTGCAGCAGGGATATTTCACCACCCCACAGGGGCAGGTGGTTCACCTGGGCAAATTCGCCTTCGCCAAGCGCGCTGCGTGTGCGCAGTGTGCCCGCCGACGCGCTGGGATGTATGCCCATCAGCCCGGTGACAACCGCGCCGATGGCGGCGTAGGAGACCTCAGGGTATTCCCTGCGCTTCAAATCGGGGTGGGTCATGTTGAGAAAGGCTTTGCGGGCCTCTTCATCCAGCCCGTACCGCCAGAGGATTTCCGCGTGATAGCTGAACTCCTCCACACAGTCGGCGGTGTTTTTCAAAATGTAGTTAAGCTGCTTGCGCTGCCTTTCGGGATCGCGGATCAGGCCGAAATACAGGGGCATGCAGGCAACGGTACCCATATACTCATAGCCGAACCTGTCCTCGCCGAACCAAACGGCGGCATAGGCCTGCTCTTTTTCCGACCACCAGGCGTTTTCAAACCAATCCTGCAGCTTTTGTGCCTTTTGCACGTATTCCGCTGCCCGCACACGCTCCCCGGCAATATGCAAAAGCCGGGCATAGGCCTTCAGCCCCCGGTACTGCGCTGCCAGCAGGTCGGCGGCCGTCCTGTAGCCTTTTTGGCGCGGGCTTTCGTCGTAGGAGGCCAATCCACGCCGCCCGCCGCCCGGCGGACCCTCCATTACGCCGTCGCGGTCCTTGTCCCAATGATGAATATAGTCCTCCGCCGACATGCGGCAGAAGCTGCGGAACTCCTCTTGGTGAAGGTACCGGCTGTCCCCCGTCCAGTCATACATGCGCAGGCAGGCGTCCATTACGTCGAAATTGGCGGGAAGGTTGTACCAAAAATCCGAATCGTCGGCATAGTCCACAGGGCAGGGCCTGCCGTCGAACATGATCTCCCAATAGGAACAGTAGCTCCGGCTTTCGCCGATGCCAAGGGCGAACCTGCGCAGCATGTTGTAGTTGTGCTCGTCCAGGCAAAGCGCATGCGCTCCCGCGGCGTGGTGAGCTACATCCCGCATGCAAAAGGCCTCCCGCCCCGGCAGGGCGGCCTCATACACGGGCCCGATGGGCGTTGAGCCGTGGACATACGACAATGCCTGCTTGCGCGCCCAGTCAAAGCGCGTGTTGAGCACGGGGTCGCTGGAATGAAATTGTACGCCGGATGACATAACAAAACCCCCTTCGTGTTTTTTCGAAGAGGCGGCGGAAAAGGCCGGGGTGCTCTTGGCGACACCATTATAGGGGCTGGCGGCGACAAACGCAAGAGAAAGCTTCCCAATGACCTTCAGCCTGCCGTTTGGCTGGATTGGCCTTTGCGGCACATTGACACGGGCTCCATGCCGTGCTACGCTTTTTCAATAAGGGCTGAAATGGGGGAAGCAAAATGCCATATCCGTTTTTGCAGGTGGCGGAAGCTGCCCAGAGGGAAAACGAGTGCTATATTCATTTTACCCACCAGGGCGGCGGCGCGCCGCTGTCCCTGGTTCAGTTCGGCTGGCATCATACGGCGGGGGGATATGGCTACGGCCCCATGGTCCGCGACCATTGCCTGATCCATTTCATTGTAAAGGGCACGGGCCGCGTGCTGGCCAGCGATATGGAATATCCCGTCGGGCCGGGGGAGTGCTTCGCGATTTTTCCCCACCAAATCGCGTATTACGAGTCGGACAGGCAGGACCCCTGGGAGTATTACTGGCTGGGGTTTGAGGGCGGCTGGAGCGACGACCTTATGAAGGCCGCCGGCTTCTCGGAGGAGCTGATTGTGCGCTCCATCGTGGAGGAGAAGAGCCTTTTTGCAATCCTTCAAAAGGGAATCGCGCTGGGCATGCGGGCCGACAACGCGCTGTACTTTAGCGGTGTGCTTTCGCAGGCGCTGCATCATTTAATCACCCGCCCGACAGCGGCGGAAGAAAGGCTGGACAGCTCCAAACGCAAGTACAGCCCCTTGGGCAACGAATATGTGCGGATCGTTACCTCCATTATCGAAACATCCTACCGGGAACGCCTTAGCGTGGATGAGATGGCCGCCCGCATGGGCCTGAACCGCAGCTACCTTACGACCCTTTTCAAGGGGCATACCGGCATGTCCATCAAGGAATATTTGATGGATTTTAGGCTGCAGCAGAGCATTTTACGGCTTCAGCGGGCCAATTATACGGTAAAGCAATCGGCACTGGAAAGCGGATTCAACGACCCGCTGTATTATTCCAGGCTGTTCAAATTAAGGTACGGCGTTTCACCCCATGCCTATCGGGCGTCCCAGGAACAGCGGGGATACCGGGATGAGGAGGAAGAAAACCGCCGTGACGGCTTGCCGAAATAACGGGAAAAATGAAATTTCATGGCATGGATTTGGGCATAATGTGCCTCAAAATTGAAAACACCTAACATTTATCCATGTTCCTCTACCATCTGTCCATTTACTTGGGCGGTTAGAATTGGTTATGATGATTACACAATGAACGTCGGTTGTGTGCAAGCTGCATAGAATTTGTGCAATCATATGCGCATGCCAAGATGTTCAAACAAGGAGGCGGACACATGAAAAAGGTATTGGGGTTGCTCTTGGTCATGGCGATGCTCATGTCCTTGGCGGGTGCTGCGCTGGCTGAAACCAACAAATTCGGCTGGGAGGTGCCTGCCGATACGTTGAAGGTCACCGTATTCATCGCCAGCGATAACTGGACCGAGCTGGAGGAGCAAAAGCAGGGCATAGCCAACATGAAGGACTACCTGCTTAAAAACTTCAACATTGAACTGGGCTACCAGACCACCGACGGAGACGCGGAAGAGGCGGTCAATCTGATGCTGGCCTCCGGCGAATACCCTGATGTGATCAAGGGCCTTACCACCGCCGCCAGGCAAAAGTTTGTGGATCAGGGCCGCGCCGTGGAGCTGACCTCCTACCTTGAGGCCTCACCCAGCCTGAAGGCGCGCCTGGGCGACTATCTGCCCATGTACGCCGACAAGGACGGCAAATATTTCTACCTGCCCACATCCTTTGGCAACCTGATGGACTTGCCGGATTACAGCGCCCACCTGCGTTATGACGAGTGGCTGGCCATTGGCAGCCCCAAAATTGAAACGCCCGACGATTACTACAATGCCGTCATGGCCGTTCTGGAAAAGTTTCCCACAACCCCCGCGGGGGAAAGCCGCTACTCCCTGAGCCTGTACAACCAGGGCTATCCGGAGTATTACCTGGGCGGTTACTTTGGCTTGCGGCAGGGCTGGAAGGTGAACGCGGACAATACCCTCACCTACTGGGCCTTCAGCGAGGAAGGCAAGCGCATGGCCCAGTTCATCAACAAGTTCTGGCGCTCGGGCACCATGGACCCCGATTCCTTCACCAACGCCTGGGATGACCTGCGCACCAAAATCAGCCAGGAGCGTGTGGTGGGCATGATGGCCGGCTGGTGGATCGGCTACAACGCGGGCCACGAAATCTGGTCTCTGACCGACCCCACCTGGACGGAGAACAAGCGCTACATTCAGATCGGCTTTAAGGACCCCGCCGTGGAGCAGGCGACTGTGACAGCCAAAAACAATCTTGGTTCCTCCTGGACCATTATCACCGACAAGTGCAAGAACCCCGAGGCGGTGATGAAGCTTATCGACTTCATGCAGACCGATGCCGGCGCGGCGCTTTGCAACTGGGGCATTCCGGGCCCTGTGAAATCCCTCAAGGATCCCGCAAAGGACATCTCCATCTGGGATATCACAAGCCCCACCGAATGGAAGTTTGACGAAACCTCCAAGCAGCAGCTTCTTTCCGAAAACTGGGATTACAATGAGGAAGGCGTATTCGGCGCCAACACCGGCCTTATGAGCTGGGTCACCTATCAGGGCCGCTGGGCTGACGGCGAAAGCTGCATCTGGCCCAACCAGATGTGGTATGGCGAAAACAAGTGGAAGCAGATCATGTTTGAAAACATGAAGGACACCATTGTGGACGCTACCGCGCTGCTGGCTATGGGCAGCAAGTCGGAGGAGCTCACCATGGCGGAAGCCGCCGTGAAGGATGCCTGGAAGCAAAGCTTCCCCCTGGCCTGCATGGCGGAGGATGACGACACCTTTGAGGCTGCCTGGACTGCCTTGCAGGACGCTCTCACCGCGGCCAATGTGGAGCTGATGACCAAGGAGTGGCAGGCCAATTATCAGGCCAATCTGGCCCTGATGGGAAAATGAGCCTGAAACTTCACACTTAATGCAGTTAATTGGGGGAGGGGAAATCCCTCCCCCTTCATCTGCCCGGCATCTTTTCATACCGCAAGGCAAGGAGGGAGACGGCATATGCTGGTGGCAAGACAGGCAAAAAAGGCCGGCAGGCATCATCAACTGCTGCGCAGTTTCAAAAGCCAGCGGGAAATGTGGTGCTTATGCGTTCCCATAATTGTGTGGGTTCTTTTG
>JAEWNM010000052.1 GCA_023392755.1 Bacillota bacterium | reverse complement strand
CCTGCGGGCTGCGCCCGCGGCCGGTGAAAAGTGTAAGGAAAGCTTGCTCCGCAAGCCGCCCGCACGTCCGGCAAAGCCGGACGATACGATTTACAAACGAGGGGCTTCGGCCCCTCGTTGCTCCCCTGGGGGAGTTTTTGGCATGGATGGTGAAAGGCCCGTTTCCGGCAGCATGCGCGCCGGGAACGGGCCTTTTCCGTTTGCATTGTGGCCTGGCTTTTGCGTGTGTCACGCGTACGTCTTGCTGCGCTTGCGCTTGCGGTATTCGGTGGGCGACTGGCCCGTTTGCTGCTTGAAAACGCGGTTGAACGTCTGCACGCTTAAAAACCCGGTCTGCTCCACGATTTCGGTTATGTTGTAATCCGTATAGATCAAAAGCCGCTGGGCGTTGTTGACGCGTATGGCGTTTAAGTATTCCACAAAGGAGATGCCCGCGTTTTTCTTGATGTACTTGGAGCAATAGCTTTCGGTCAGGCCCAGGTGGTCGGCCAGCATTTTCAGCGTCAGCCTGCCGTAGCAGTTGTCCTGCATGTATTCCAGCGCCGATTCCATATACCGCAGGTTTTCGATGGATACGGGCAGCGATTCGCGTATGGCTTCCGGGGTGGACAGCAGGAAGGCCGTAAGCTCCACCAGCTTGCCGTAATAAAAGTATTCCTTGTACTTTGGCAGGGCGCAATGCAGCATGCTCTCGATTGCGTCACGCACCGCCTGCTCGGCGCGCACCTTGAACACCTGGCTGTACAGCTGCTGGTACGCCTCCTTCTGCATCGGCCGGAAAAACGAGGGCAGCAGCCATTCCTTCATAAACTTGATCTTGACGATGTCGGCCTCCTGCTTTTTTTGCATGTATTCGTGCAGCACGCTGCCGCGTATGCATAAAAGCTCGCCGCCGGACACGGTGAATTCGTGGTCTTCCACCATGATCTTCACCTGGCCGGACAGCACAAAGGCCATTTCAACCTCCTTGTGCAGGTGCTTGTCCGAAACGTATACATCATCAATCAGCGCGCACTGGGGCTGGCCCACGAACAGGTGGAACATCTCCATGGGTACCTTCTTCGCGGCATTCCCGTTTGGCGCGGCATAATTTGCGTACATATGCATCCCTTCTATAATTATATGTTGTTATCCATCCTTACTTGAATTATAACCATTTTGCGCGCCGGTGTCAATCGCGGGCAGGGGGCGGCAGGGCACAGGGCTGCTCCCCCCTCAGGCATTCATGAACATGCGCTCAAACTCTGCCGCGGGCACCGGCCGGCCCAGCAGGTAGCCCTGCACCTGGTCGCAGCCAAGGGCCGCCAGCACGTCCAGCTGCTCCTCCCTTTCCACGCCCTCCGCAATGGTCTTGATGCCAATCGACCTGGCCATGCCGATGATGGACTTTATGATATGCACGCCGCTGCCATTGTAGGCGGTTATGTTGTCGATCAGCGATTTGTCTATTTTCAGCCGGTCAAAGGTAAACCTGTTCAAAAGCCCCAGCGCGGAATAGCCCGTGCCGAAATCGTCAATGGAGATGGATACGCCCAGCTCGCGCAGCGCGGCAAACGCGGCCTGGGCCACATCGGTTTGCAGTATCATGGTGCCTTCGGTAATCTCGGCGTCCAAAAGGGCCGGGTCGGCCCCCGCACCAGAGAAAAGCGACCGGATGGTTGCTATGAAATCCTCCTCCGCCAGCTGCCGGGGCGATATGTTGACGCCTATCCTGATCCCCTCGGGATAGCGCCGCGCCCAGTCCGCCGCCTGGCGGGCGGCCTCGGCCATGGCCCACCTGCCGATTTTGCCGATCAGCTCAACCTCCTCGGCAACGGGTATGAAAATGCTGGGGGGTATGTAGCCGTGCTCCGGGTGGTTCCAGCGTATAAGCGCCTCGGCCCCGGTCAGCTTTCTGTCCGGCAGGGAAAACTGGGGCTGGTAAAACAGCTCAAAATCCTTCCCGGTATCGGCCTGGCGCAGCAAAACCTCCACCCTGGTGCTGTTCATCACGCCCTGGCTGATGATGGGGTCGAAAAACTGATGCCTGTTGTAGCCCTGTGACTTTGCCTGGTACATGGCGATGTCCGCCTGCCGCATCAGCGTTTTGGCGTCGCATGCCTCGCTGGAGAGTAGGGCGACGCCAATGCTGAGCGTTATATCCAGCGTGTGTCCGCCCACGGTGATGGGGCGGCCCGCCACGGCCAGTATCTGGCGGCAGTAGCCGTCGATATCCTTCTGGCTTAGGTGGCCCACAAACAATACGCCAAACTCGTCGCCGCCCAGCCGGGCCAGCACCGCGCCGTGGGTGTTCCACGCGGCCATGCGGCCGGCCAGCTCTATCAGCACCTGGTCGCCCACGTCGTGGCCCAGGCTTTCGTTAATGGTCTTGAACCTGTCCAGGTCCAAAAGCAAAAGCGCCAGCGTTTCCGGCGGGAGTATGGTTTCTATGCTCTCCTCCAGATAGTTCATGAAATAGCGCCGGTTCTTAAGCGACGTCAGCATGTCCTGGTTGGATAAATACCGAAGCTGCCTGATCTGCTCGGCCACCCGCTGCTCCAGCATGTCGTTGCTGATCCTGGAGGCCTCCAGCAGCCGCCCGTTTTCAACGGAAAGCTGCACGTATTTGGTGAGTATGAAATGAACGAATACGATGAGCGCGTAATGCATAACGTCCAGCGCCTCCATCTTGGCCTGAAGGACGCCCGCCGTGTCCAAAACGGACAGCAGCCCAAACAGCACAAGGAACCCCCATTTGCCCCGGAACCCCACATTGGTGGCGGCGGACGCGGCAAGGCCGCCTGCGCCGGAGCGCACTTTCCACAGCGCGCCCAGCGCCATTAAAAACAGCGACGCCACGTAGCAAAAATCGATGAATGAGTTGGGGATGTACAAACGGTTGAACAGGAGGTAGTAATACAGCATGTCGGTAAACGCGTACATGGCGGCGCCCAGCGAGACAAGGCGGAAGCAAACCGGCAGCCTGCCCGAGCGCACGGAAATAATCCACAGAAACACGCCGGTGAATATCAGAAAATCGCAAACAAGGGCGAAGATGCTTGTGAAATCATCGCGCAGCAGCCCGTTTATGATTTCGGTATCCTTGCCAAGGAACACCGACCAGACGGAAAGGCCGCCAAGCATTGCCACCGCCGCCAGATCGATTATGATCTGCACCCTGTTCCACTTGCCCAGCGGCTGCCATACAAACACCAGGGCCAGCGCGAACAGTATGATAAAGCCCGCCAGCGCATACATAACGTTCAGCGCCGGCACGGTTGCGGGGTCATGCCCCATAAAGCTTTCGGCGGCCCAGCCCACATCCGCCGCGCCCCACAAAAGGCATGCCGCGGCAAGCAGCAAAAGCATGATGCCGGTGTCGCGCCCGCGGTCGGACTTCAAATAGGCCAGCAGAAGTATGCCGGCCGATACAAAGGCCGCCGCGGGGGACAGCAGGTTGCCAAAAAGCTGGCTTCCGGCCAGGACCGCGATGAAATACCCCAGAAGGGGGAGCGACAAAGGGATTGCGCTTTTTACAAACCCGGCTTGCATACGTGTCACAGGCATCCCTCTTTTCCACCGCCAAGGATTTGGGCGGCGTATTAAAATGTGTATATTATATATCGGCATGAATGGGCAGGAGTCGCATTGGCATCAAGCGTATTGCGCTCACCCTTCCCTGCACGGGGTTACCGGCGCCCACAGCTCCGACGCCGGCTCGTGCCCCGGGGCGTAGTGGCATTCCACAATGGGCGCGTCGGCCAGCTCATAGCCGGAGCCGGGCAGCCAGCTTGTGTATACGCCTTGCCAGGCGTCCGGTGTCAGCGTGAAAACGGCCCATGTCAGCGCGGGCAGCGCGATTTCCTCCATGCCCTCCGGCAGTTCGCCCTCATACCTTACGCCCATGAAGTAATCAAAGGTTTCATCATGGATCCGGGGCTTCTGGCCGATTACGCCCAGCAGGTTTTCCAGCTTGCATTTGGGCTTTTCCCAGGCCATGTCAATCAGCTTTGGCACAAGGCCGCCCGCCATCTCCCGCTGCCACAGGCCCGGCACGGTATCAAAGGCATGCTTTGTCTCAACCTCAAACTTGCGGCCGACGATGCGCAGCGCATCCAGCTCCTCCAGGCGGTAGTTCATAGGCACATCTCCCTTTAGCGTAAGGTGAAAGGAGATTCTGGGATAGCAGGTAAGCCTGACGCCCTGTTCCCTGGCCTGCGACGGCTGAACATGGTGCTGCCGGTAAAACGCCCGGGCAAACGCGTCCGCCGAGTCGTAGCCGTATTTGACGGCCGTGTCGATAACCCGCGCTTCCCCCTGCGAAAGGTCGAGGGCCGCCTTTGTAAGCCTGCGTCGGCGGATGTATTCACAAAGCGTAAGGCCCGTGACGGTGGCAAACATGCGCGGAAAGTGGTAGGCCGAGCAACAGGCCGCCCTGGCCACCCGGCCCAGGTCGATTTCATCCGCAAGGTGGTTTTCAATATAGTCAAGGGCGTTGTTCATGCGCGCAACCCAATCCATACCCATCCTCCTTTCCCGTAATAAGTATAGCACCCTTTGTTCGCGCGCGCCCGACTTTTGCCGTGCACAATAAGCCGCCTGTTCAAAACTGCCGGTCCCTGTATTTATTGACATGCCGTTGCCAGAAATGGTAAAATGAATATAGTAAATAACATGAATGAGGTGTCAATTTGAAGCTCTTTTTGCATGTCGCAGAAGCAAGCACTGAAAGAATTGCACATAGGGAAGAAGGGGCGCAGGCGCGGCAGCGGGCGTGGCCTTTTTTTTCGGCCGGCAGCAAAGCGTGCCTCATGGCGGTATTATTGCTTTTCATCACCGCGGTTGCTTTGATACCGGTCAACGCCAATGCCGACATATCTCCCGCTACGCTGCCGTCCGCGACGTATGGCGTTAGCTATAGTCAGACGTTTACAGCCAGCGGCGGCACGGCGCCCTATCATTACGGTCTTACCGCCGGCAGCCTGCCAAGCGGTATGAGCCTTAGCAGTATCGGGGTGCTCAGCGGTACGCCAACGGCGTACGGCACTTTCAGTTTCGAGGTTACGGTATCGGACTCCAGCGCTGGCGGCGGCCCATATCCCTTATGTCAAATCTATTCGCTTTTTGTTACTGATCTGCATCCTTCAATCACTACGCCGGCTGTGGCCAATGGCACTGTGGGGGTCAGCTACAGCCAGACGATCGGCGCCGACGGCGGCACCGCCCCGTATATGTTTTACATTTCATCAGGCAGCCTGCCCGCCGGTTTGAGTTTCAACAGCAATGGTGTGATCAGCGGCATGCCCAGTGCGGGCGGATTGTACACGTTCACGGTGGGAGTGCTGGATTTTTATGGAAGAACAGAAACCAGGGAGTATGCCAATGTGGCATTTGCCGCGCCATCCATTGTGATTTCGCCAACTTCCCTGCCAAATGCCACACAAAACAGCGCATACGGCCAAACCATCACGGCCAGCGGCGGCACGTCGCCCTATGTGTACGCGGTCACCGCCGGCAGCCTGCCAAGCGGCCTGAGCATAAGCGGCGGCGGGGTGCTTTACGGTACGCCGACAGTAAATGGCAATTACAACTTTACGGTTACGGCAACGGATACAAGCACTGGCACCGGCCCATATACCGGCAGCAGAAGCTATTCGCTTTGGGTTACTCCATCGCTGCCTTCAATCACTACGCCTGCTGTGGCCAATGGCACCGTGGGGGTCGGCTACAGCCAGACGATCAGCGCCGGGGGCGGCAACGCCCCGTACACGTTTTCCATATCATCTGGCAGCCTGCCCGCCGGTTTGAGCCTTAGCAGCAATGGCGTGATCAGCGGCACGCCCAGTGCGGGCGGACTGTACACGTTCACGGTGACGGTGACGGATGCTTCTTTAAGCACAGCCGCCAGGACCTATTCCTATGTGGAATTTGC
>JAEWNM010000038.1 GCA_023392755.1 Bacillota bacterium | reverse complement strand
GGTGATGGTAAAAAAGATCATCGAGGCTCAAAAGGGCATGCTGTCTTATCACGGCACGCCGGGCCTTGGCGCGGATCACCCCTACCAGTCCCCCTGGTGGGAATGGCCCCTGATATTAAAGCCCATGTGGTATTTCAAAGGCATGTATCTTCCGGAGGGGACGGGCTCCACCATCTATGCTATGGGCAACCCGGCTGTATGGTGGACGGGTTTGGCGGCACTGATCGCCGTATTTGCCTCTTTCATAAAGCACCATGTGGGGCGCGGGCCGGGGGAAGGGTTCGTGCGCGTGCACACCAGGGAGCACAATATCGTCCCGGCGCTGCTTTTGATCGGTTTTGCCAGCCAGTATATGCCCTGGGTGCTGGTACCCCGTTCCACGTATATCTATCATTACTTTGCCAGTATTCCCTTCATCATCCTGTGCACGATGGTTTGCTTTATGTGGGTGAAGGATAAATGGAAGGCGGCGTATGCGCTCCTTCTGTGGACGCTGGTGGCTGTCGCCGCCGTACTGTTCATAGGCTTTTACCCCTACGCCAGCGGCGTCAGCACACCTGTCGCATGGCTGGACTTCATGAAGTGGTTCCCTAAAATCGGCTATTGATACAAAAGACGCAGAGGAGGCGGGGCCATGCTGTCCCAAACCCTGGGCTATGGCCTGAGCGGCGTGGATGGCTTTGCCGTAAAGGTGGAGGTATTCATCACCAACGGCCTGCCCGCGCTGGATGTGGTGGGCCTGCCCGACGCATCGGTCAAGGAAAGCCGGGACAGGGTGCGTGCGGCGCTGATGAACAGCGGCTTTCGCATGCCTGTAGCCAGGGTTACGGTCAACCTGGCCCCGGCCGATGTGCGCAAAGAGGGCCCTGCCTTTGACCTGCCCATTGCCATAGGTGTATTGCAGGCCAGCGGGCAGGCTGCTTTTGCTTCGCTTAACGACACGCTGCTGATAGGGGAGCTGTCTTTGCAGGGGGAATTGAACCCTGTCAGGGGAGCGCTGCCCATGGTCATCAGCGCCCATGAACAGGGCATTGCAAAAGTGGTGCTGCCGGAGAAGAATGCCAGGGAAGTCGAAAGCATTCAGGGCATGCAGGTGTTTCCCGCCGCCACCCTGACGGAAGCGGTACGCCACCTTACAGGCCAGGCGCTCATACCCGCGCAGGTGCAGCGCAGCTATGAGAGCTGCCTTGCGGAAACGGCGGATACAAATGATTTGAGCCAGGTGCGCGGCCAGTCCGCCGCGCGGCGGGCGCTGGAGATCGCCGCCGCGGGGGGCCATAACCTCCTGTTAATCGGCGTGCCCGGAAGCGGAAAGACCATGCTGGCCCGCTGCCTGCCGGGAATACTGCCGCCCATGACATTTGCCGAGGCGCTGGAGACAACGCGGCTGCATTCCATCGTGGGCGACCTGCCCCCGGAGGGCGGCCTGCTCACACACCGCCCCTTTCGTGCGCCGCATCACAGCGCATCACTGCCCGCGCTTGTGGGGGGCGGGCAGGCAGCCAGGCCGGGGGAGGTTTCCCTGGCCCACAACGGCGTTTTGTTTCTGGATGAGCTGCCGGAGTTTTCACGCAATGCCCTGGAGGCTTTGCGCCAGCCGCTGGAGGATGGCATGGTATCGGTATCCCGCATCCAGGCCCAGTCCCGCTACCAGGCAAGGTGTATGCTTCTGGCCAGCATGAACCCCTGCCCCTGCGGTTTTTATGGCAGCCGTGTCAAGCAATGCCGCTGCAACCACAACGAGATCCGCCGGTATCTGGACAGGATCAGCGGCCCGCTGCTGGACCGCATCGACATCCAGGTGGAGGTGGATGCTGTGCCGGTGGGGGAAATCCAGGCCACAGGCCGGGAGGAATCCTCCCAAACCGTTCGGGAGCGGGTGCAGAAGGCAAGGCATTTGCAGCAGGAGCGCTACCGGGAGGAAAACATATTCTGCAACGCACAGTTGGATGCCCGGCAGTTGAAAAAATACTGTGCCCTGTCAAACGGGGCGCAGGAGGTGCTCCATTTGGCCATGGCGCGCTTTGGCATGAGCATGCGGGCTTACGGGCGGATATTGAAGGTTGCCCGTACCATCGCCGACCTTCGGGACGGCGGGGCCATCGCTACCGCCGATGTGGCGGAGGCCATCCAATACCGCAATCTGGACGGGAAATATTGGAGGTAGGCCATGGCATATACCATGGAGGAAAGATGCCGGATATGGCTGAGCCAGGCCGATATGGCCAGCAGAAAAACAGGCAGGCTGCTGGAGATATACGGGTGCGCCCAGGCCGTGTGGGAAGCCTTCAGTCCGGATATGGAAAAGGCGCTGGGCTCCGGCACCTGCCGCATGCTCGGGGAGCACCATAGCGAGCAGGCGCTTTTGCGCATCGAACAGGCGATGGCGGAAAAGAACATCCGCGCCCTTTTCCCCGGCGACGGGTTGTACCCGCCGTTGCTGAACAATATATCCTGCCCTCCGCCCGTTTTGTATGCCCTGGGGGACCCGGCCATCCTGTCCGGCAAGGCCATCGCGCTGGTGGGCACACGTACCCCAAGCCAGTATGGGTCCGACATGGCCTTTGCCCTGGGC
>JAEWNM010000008.1 GCA_023392755.1 Bacillota bacterium | reverse complement strand
GATGTGATGGGTGTCCTGCGCACGGAAAAGCCAATGGGTGTGGTGGTAGCCTTTGGCGGGCAGACGGCCATTAAACTGACCAATTTCCTATCCCGTTCCGGTATCCACATTCTTGGTACAAGCGCGGATAGCATCGATGCGGCGGAGGACCGCAAGCGGTTTGACGAAATTCTGGAAAAGGTGCATATCCGGCGCCCCTCCGGCTGTACGGTGCGCACGCTGGAAGAAGCCTTGCACGCGGCGAAGGGGCTGGGTTTTCCCGTATTGCTGCGCCCGTCCTACGTGCTGGGCGGCCAGAATATGATCATTGCCTTCACGGAGGATGATATCCGGGAATATATGCAGATCATACTTGCCCAGGGGATTGAAAGCCCTATCCTCATCGACCAGTATTTGCTGGGTGTGGAGGTGGAGGTGGACGCCATCTGCGACGGTACGGATGTGCTGATCCCCGGCATCATGGAGCATATTGAGCGGGCGGGCGTCCATTCCGGCGACTCCATGGCGGTGTATCCCGCCTGGAATTTAAACGGCGCCCTCATCCAGCGGCTGATGGAGGCAACGCGGGCGCTGGCCTTGGAAATGAATACCCTGGGACTTATCAATATCCAATACGTCATTCACCATAACCAGGTGTATGTCATTGAAGCCAATCCACGCGCCTCCCGCACGGTGCCCTATATCAGCAAGGTGACAGGGCTGCCTGTGGTAGATCTGGCCGTTCGGTGCATGCTGGGTGAAAAGCTGTCCGACATGGGCTTTGGAACGGGCCTGTTCCGCCAGGCTCCCTACTACGCCGTAAAGGTGCCCACCTTTTCCTTTGAAAAGCTGGCGGATGTGGATACACACCTGGGCCCTGAGATGAAGTCCACCGGCGAAGTGCTGGGGGTCGGGCGTACATTGGAGGAGGCACTGTTCAAAGGCCTCATCGCTGCGGGCTACAAGATGAGAAAAACGGGCGGTCTGCTGGTCACGGTGCGGGACGGGGATAAGCGGGAGGCGGCGGAGGTGGCGCGCAAGTTCGCCGCGATGGGCTTTTCCCTGTTTGCCACACCCGGCACATGCAGGGCCCTGATGGAAGCCGGTCTGAAAGCGCGGGAGGTGCAGCGGGAGGATACGGCCGCGCTGCTGGAGCAGGGATATGTGCATGTGGTCATCTCCACTTCCAGCAAAGGCCGGTTCCCCACCAAAAATAGCGTAAAGCTGCGGCGAAAAGCTGTTGAGCGGGCCATTCCCGTGTTCACCAGCATGGATACGGCCAACGCCTTGGCCAATTCCCTGGCTTCCCGCTACTCCCAGGAGAATATGGAGCTTGTGGATATGAACCACATGCGCAAAACACGGGAGAAGCTTCACTTCATCAAAATGCGGGCGACAGGCAACGACTACATCTATTTTGACTGCTTTGAACAGGAGATTGCAAGCCCTGAATCATTGAGCGTCCGGGTATCAAGCCGCCGCAAGGGTATCGGCGGCGACGGCATTGTATTGATTCTGCCCAGCGATAAGGCCGACGCGAAGATGCGCATGTTCAATGCCGACGGCAGCGAGGGGCAAGTGGCGGGCAACGCCTTGCGCTGCGTTGGAAAGTATCTGTACGAATCCGGCCGCGTCCGCAAGGAAAACATGGTGCTTAAGACGGGCGGCGGTCTAAAGTCTATGCAGTTGTATGTGCGGGAGGATACGGTTTACTCCGCGTGCGTAAACATGGGGCAGCCTGATTATACGCCCTGGATGGTGCCGGTCAGGCTGGATGGCGAAGTCATACGCCGCAAGGTAACGCTGGCCGGCGGCGAATGGGAGATCACATGCCTTTCCATGGGCAATCCCCACTGCGTGATCTTTGTCGCGGATGTGGATCAGATTGATATAGAATCAATCGGCCCCGCCATGGAGCATGATCCGCTGTTTCCCCAGCGCGCCAATATTTCCTTTGCCCAGCTGATCGACAGGAACACGCTGAAGATGCGGGTGTGGGAGCGGGGCATCGGGGAAACCTGGGCCTGTGGCACCGGCGCTTGCGCCGTGGCCGCCGCAGCGGTGCGGTGCGGCCTTTGCGACAGGGATACAGACATCTCCCTGCGGCTGATCGGCGGGGAACTGGTGATTCGTTACGATGACGAAGGGATATGGATGACCGGGGATGCGCAAAAGGATTTCGAAGGCGATATTGAAATCTGAGACACAATCTTTAGAGCTTTTCAGGCTCGCATGGTATGAAGAAGGGCGCTGCTTCCCGTGTTTTGGGAAAGCAGCGCCCCCTCATTTTCAATACGGTCAATCAGGTGTACCCTTTGCGCTTTTCCCGAAGCCTTAACCCCGCGGCTATCCATTCCGGAGCGTAGGAGGATGTGCAGCCTTTGGGTACGGGGCGGTCATCCAGCCTGCCGAATTTCTCGCCGATGGCAATGCACCTGTCCGTATATTCCCGCATGCGGATGCCTATTTCGCATAGGCAGCGGTTCATGGCCTCCTGCTTTGGCTTTACGGCGTCCATCAATCCGCTTTCAATCCAAGATAGGATTTTTTCAACCGTAAAGGGAGGCTCTTTCTTTGCCATGATCGAAGCGATGAGCAGATTCCAGCCCGCCCGGCCCAGGGAGGCTTCCGGTGCATGGATCCACTTTTGCATAAGCTGCCCTGCAAAAGCGGCTTGGGCAAGAGGGCCAAACACAAATTCATCCAGCACCATGGAATAGGTGAGGGGAGCGATCATGCTTTCCGCCGCGGTCGGGGTGAGCTTTGATACATCCAGGATCATGCAGGCAAGTAGCATGGCGTCGGCATTGCCGCTCTCCCACAACCTCATGGCAAGGTCGTGCTCGGTGCCGATTTCCCTGGCCATTGCGCGCAGCCGGCCTGTCATGACGCCAAACTGGTTTTCACCCGCGCCGTTTTTTGCATTGGTCTTTCGCCTGGATTCGCTGCCCAGGCCTTTCAATGTTTCCATGACTTCTACATATGTTATCGCCATATGGGTCTCCTCTTACGGTTGTTCTTCCGGCCAGAGGGCATACAGCTCCTCCGCCATCAGTTTTACCGCCTGCCCGTCCGTCCAGGCGTCAAGCTGGGACAGTACGGCAGTGGCATCCTTTTCCCGGATGAGCAGCGTACCTGTGACAGCAGTGGAAAATTCGGTCTTCTCTATCAGCACAGGCTGGCTTTTCAGGCAGTGAAGCACCCTGTCCCATTGGGGATAGGCAATTTCCACCCACCAGCGCTGGCTTTTTTCCATCATCGCCACCCGGGCGGCGTTCAAGGCCAATGCGCAGGTGTGGCTGTACGCCCTTACAAGTCCACCCGCCCCCAATAATATACCCCCAAAATACCTGGTTGCAACCACGCAAACATTGGTTACGCCCCGGGCGCCTATCACTTCCATCATGGGCAGGCCGGCGGTGCCGCCAGGTTCCCCGTCATCGGAATAGCGCATGATGCCGGCATTCCGGCCAATGACATAGGCGTAGCAGTTGTGGCT